>JBBATT010000007.1:0-11262 GCA_040398605.1 Chakrabartia sp. | reverse complement strand
CCGCCCCAAATGCCAATGCGCGTAGTTTGGATCTGCCTGCCACTTTGCTTCATGCCCATTCAGGAAAATGGCCGGGCGCGGCCGGATGATCCATTCGTAAATCTGGCTGCTGGCATCCCCAAGGTAGATGTCACCGGCCAGAGTATAGGTCATATCGACGGACCGCTCGCTGCCGGTATCAATCAACATATGCGGCAGGTTGAAAAGGCGCTTCGGCACCGTCCCTCTGACATGCAGGCGGCGATGCTCCATCGACCCGTGGATCAGTTTTCGAAACAACATCACATGCGGCGCAAAGACAAAGTTGTAGCGGCTCTGCTTTGCAAAAAAGTCTAGGACCTGCGGGCCAAAGCGATACCATGATGACAAGAGCGGATCGAAATGCGGGTTGTAGACGACCACAGGCTTATCATCATCAAACAGACGCGGCTTGCGGGTGAGGTCCATCGCGTCGAATTTGGGATAGCCGCAGACCTTGATCTTATCCGCCATTGATGGGTGACGTTCCAGCATCCGCCCGCGCGTCTTTTCCCCGGCGACCAGCACCCGATCAAAAAGGCGAAGCTCATCGGAGAATCCGACGGAACGGTCCCCGCTGCCATGCGGAATGCAGACCAGCAGCGGCCGTGTCAGCTTCCAGCGCGACCGCAACAGGGTCGATGTAAACTCTGGGACGACCAGCACGTCGAATGATTGAAAATAGTCGAGGTGGCGGCCCAAGATTGCGACTCGGCGGGCAGGGACGATCCGGCTGAGCGCAGATGTCGCCACCTCCATCAATGGGCTGAGGTCCAAAAGGCGGACAACAGGCGCTTGCGCGGCAGGCCGCGACTGGATCATGCTTTTAACGGCGGTCGCTTGCTCGGCTGTGGAAACTGCAATTTCAACTTCAATGTCGGCGTTCAGGCCAGCCAGTTCCAGTGCCACCGGAAGCGTGTGGGCAACTTGATGAACATCTTCATGATTGAAGAGAAAACAGACGCGCTGGGTCATGCGAAAATGACAACATCCCATCCATTTTTGGACGCTAGTTTTCGCAGCGAGCTGCCGGGATTGACCGCGATCGCGGCGTTTGCCCAGTAGAGCGTTGGGGCATCCGATGCGCTGTCGCTATAAAATCGATAGGCCTTGGCTTGGCCGAGGCGTTCATCCACCGCGCATGCCTTTTCGACCATGTCGCGCTTTGCCTTGCCGTAACAATTCTCACCGTCGATCCGAAAACTGATGTGGTCGTCGGGCAAGTGTGACTGTTTGGTCGCGACCACACAATCAAAGCCGAGCAAAAGGGCGATTTCGCGGGCGTAGAAATCCGGAGAGGCCGTCGCCAACATCAACAGGGAGCCATTTGATCTTTCTGTCTCCACACGCGCCACGGCATCGGCGAGAAGGTTATGGCGGACGACGGTCTTTGCAAATTCTGCGGACAGATCCTGCAACGCGACAGCCTTGATGCTCCGGCCGATCATCAGCCGAAAACCAATTTCCTTCAGGTCTTTGCGTTTGTAGATGCCGAGCACATAGCCCGCCATCGCCAAAACCCAGACCGGAAACAGCAGCAAACGCCATGGCGCGCGATGAAAGGCTGCAAAAAGAAGAAAGGGCGTGTAGGTCGAAAACCTCGTCACTGTCCGGTCAAGGTCGAAGATCGCAACATCCATGACTATTTCCTACACCTGCTTTGAGGCGAAAACGTGACCTCGCCCCAGCGTCTTTGGACCGCCATCGTTCTGGCAGGGCAGCGTCCCGGCGTTGATCCGCTGGCCGCGCATTTTGGTGAGGCGTGGAAGGCGCTTGTCCCTGTCGGCGGTGAGCCGATGGTCACACATGTCGTCCGCACGCTCAGCCAGGTTGCCGAAATCGGGAAGATCGTTGTTCTCGCCCAAGATACTGAGGCCCTTTCAGCCGCCGTGAAGGCTGGCGGTTCTGCGGACATCTTGGCCAGCAGCGATGGTATTTCCGTCAGCATTCTGCGCCACGCGGGGACGCCTGCTGCCCCTTGGCCGGTGCTCGTGACAACAGCAGATCACCCCCTTTTGACGCCCGATATGGTGCGGCATTTTATCGCAGAGGCCGATGCAAGCCGGGGCGATGTTGCCGTGGCGATGGTTGAACGGGCAACGATGCTGGCGGCTTACCCCGGGAATAAGCGGACGTGGCTGCGCTTTTCAGATGGGGCCTGGTCGGGCGCCAATCTCTTTGCGCTGCGCAGCGACCGCGCGAAAGGCGCGCTGGAATTATGGGCAGAGGCGGAACAGGACCGTAAAAAGGCGTGGAAGCTCTTTCTGCATTTTGGCCCCTTGCTCGCGCTTAGAGCCATCACGCGGACTATTGGTCTGGCGACGGCGCTTGGCAAAGCCGGGAGAAGGTTGCGCCTATCTGCGCATCTCGTGCCCATGCCGATGGCCGAAGCTGCGATTGATGTTGATAAAGTCAGCGACCATGTGCTCGCCGAACTGATTCTCCGGGCGCAATCAGATCCAACGCAGACGGCGGGCCATTGACCCAAGGGATTCCCGATCCGTCAAAGGAAGCGCCCAGCGGCCTGCCGTCCACAATGTCGCCAGCAGCAGCCCGCATAAGAGCATTAAGGCCAGCCCCGTTGGCAAGAAATTGACCCAAAGCGCAAGGGTGAAGGCGGCTAGGGAGACGAGCAATGTGCGCCGCGCGACGTGCCCAAATGGTTGCCCAAAGGGCAAGAGCCCATGGTGCTGGTAAACTTGCCAAGCCGGAATGGCCGATGTCGTTACAAGGCCGAGCGCCACGGCCATGGACATGCCGGTCAATCCGCCCTCAGGCATCACTGCTAGGCCAAGCAGCACCGACACTGCAAGGCCTGCAGCACTGCCGATATACTGGCTGGAATAGCGTGACATCACCTGCTGGATGGGCGCTGCGGCACCGCTCACCGTTTCTGCAAGCCGGGCCAAGAGCAGCAAGGCCATTGCGAAAAGGGCGCCTTCCATCCCACTGCCAATGGCCCGCAACAGCGTCGGGCCACCGGCTATCAGAACGAAGCAGACAGGAAGGGCGACGGTCAGCGAGATGCGCGTTGAAAAAGCATAGATATTTTCAACGGCCGCTTTTCCGCCCGTTGAGGCGGCAGACGCCAGGGGTGCCAGCACATAGGCAAAAGCGATCCGGATCGTCTGCACAAGCGAGCTGACTTTGCGGACCAGCGCAAATTGCCCACCGGCAATCGCGCCTTGAGCGCCGGGCAACAGGGCATTGAGCAGAAGCGTCGGCGCATCGCTGAACAGCCGTGCGGTCAAAATGGTGGGCATGACGGAAATCCCGGCCATCCACGTCCCGTGCCAGACGCGCTCTTCCGCGGGCCCGGCGGCGAGAAGGCTGAGGTCATAGTTTCGGTTCAGGAGCCGGATGCACAGAGCGCAAATGACAATCAGCGACGCCAGATGCGCATAAAACAGCGACATTGTGCCAAAGCCCATGGCCCAAAACCCGATAGCGCAAATGAGCCTTACGATCTGTTCCCAAAAGAGGCGGAGGCGGATTTCCGCGCCGAACACCCGGCGTGCGCGCAAGGCAGAGGTTGCGACTTCAACAAAGGCCCAAAGCGGTAACGCCCAGGCGAAGATCGCGATGAATTGGCTCAACCGTTCGGCATCATCTTGTGCTGCGTTAAAGATGTGCGCCAAGTCAGCTGAAAAGATCGAGGCTGTGGTAGCCAATGCAATACATGGCAGCACACCCATGATGAGCGCTGCGCGCAACGTGGCGACAGCCTTTTGTTCCGTTGCGGCTTGCGGCACGGTGCGCTGCAAGGCGGCCGTCATGCCAAGGTCGGCGATGGTTTCAACCAGCGTTATGGCGGCCCAAAGAGCCGTATAAATGCCAAAGCTGGCTAACCCGAATAGCCAGACATAGACCGGTTGGGCCACAACCTCGACCACTGCCCCCAGCCGCGCCAAAAGCGTCGTGCCCGCCCCTTTCGCCACATCGTGGCTGGTAATGGCTTGGGCGCGGATTTCTGGTTCGTCAGTCAAAGCCCGCCCTCTTTGCACAAGGGCGGCTTAGGTCAAAGAACGTATTTGCTCAGATCCACATTCTTGGCGACTTCGGCCAGTTGCGCCTCAACAAAAGGTCCGTCGATCAGGACGGTTGTGCCGGTCCGATCCTCCGCCTCAAAGCTGACGTCCTCCAGCAGCTTTTCGAGTACCGTCGATAAACGTCGTGCGCCGATATTCTCGACCGTCTCGTTCACCTCTGCTGCGATCCGGGCGATGGCGCGGATGCCGTCATCAGTGAAGTCCACGGTCACGCCCTCTGTTTGCAGCAGCGCCGAATATTGCGTTGTCAGGCTCGCCCGTGTGTCGGACAGGATGTTGACAAAGTCCGCCTCGGTTAGCGCTTTCAACTCCACGCGGATGGGCAGGCGGCCCTGCAATTCGGGCAAGAGGTCGCTCGGCTTGGCGACATGGAACGCGCCCGATGCGATGAAGAGAATATGATCCGTCTTCATCGGGCCATATTTGGTGGAGACGGTCGTGCCTTCGATGAGCGGCAGCAGATCGCGCTGCACGCCTTCGCGGCTGACGGAGCCGCCACGCACGTCCGACACGGCGATCTTGTCGATCTCATCCAGAAAGACGATGCCATTGGCCTCTGCATCGGTCAGCGCGACGCGGGCGACATCATCCTGATCCAGCCGGGCATCGGCCTCTTCCTCAACCAGTTTTACCCAAGCGGCGGGCACAGTCATTTTGCGGCGCTTCTTGGGCGTTCCACCCATGGCCTTGCCCATCATTTCGGACAGATTGATCATCCCGACATTGGGCGCTCCGGGGATTTCGAAGGGCATATTGGGCGCGTTTTCGACTTCGATCTCGATTTCGGTCGCATCCAGATGGCCTTCCTGAAAGCGCAGGCGGAAGGCGTCGCGCGTCGCTGTGGACGCGTCCTTGCCGGTCAGCGCATCGAGCAGCCGGTTCATCGCTGCCTCTTCGGCCTTGTCCTTCACCGCCGCGCGGCGGCGTTCTTTCTCGAGCCGGATCGCCTCTTCGACCAGATCGCGCGCAATCTGCTCCACATCGCGACCGACATAGCCGACCTCGGTGAACTTGGTCGCTTCAACCTTCACGAAAGGCGCGTCGGCGAGCTTTGCCAGACGTCGGCTGATCTCGGTCTTTCCGCAACCCGTGGGGCCGATCATCAGGATGTTCTTGGGCGTCACTTCCTCGCGCAGTTCGGGCGATAGCTGCTGACGCCGCCAACGGTTGCGCATGGCGACGGCAACCGCGCGCTTGGCGTCTGACTGGCCGATAATGTGTTCGTCGAGGGCGGCCACAATGGCCTTGGGGGTGAGGCTGTTGTTCATCTTCATCATTCCCCCCTCCCGCGGGCGGGAGGGGACGGGGGTGGGCGGGGGGAGCGGCAAGAAGGGCGGGACAGGCCCACCCCTAACCCCTCCCGCAAGCGGGAGGGGGATTAGGTCGTGCTTTCCAGCGTCTCCACGGTCAGCTGGTCATTGGTGTACACACAAATTTCGGCGGCCACGGCCATCGCCTTGCGGGCCAAGGCTTCGGCATCGGGTTCATAGTCCTTGAGCGCCCGGGCAGCGGCGAGCGCGAAGTTGCCGCCGGAGCCGATGGCGGCGACGCCGTCAACAGGTTCCAGCACATCGCCATTGCCGGTCAGGATGAGCGTCACGTCCTTGTCGGCGACGATCATCATCGCTTCCAGATTGCGCAGATATTTGTCGGTCCGCCAGTCCTTGGCGAGTTCAACTGCCGCGCGCAGCAGTTGTCCGTTAAACTGTTCCAGCTTGCGTTCGAGACGTTCGAAAAGCGTGAAGGCATCGGCAGTCGCACCTGCGAACCCAGCAATGACCTTGCCATCGCCCAACGGGCGGACCTTCTTGGCATTGGGCTTCATGACGGTTTGGCCCATGGAGACCTGCCCGTCGCCTGCGATAACGACCTTGCCGGATTTGCGCACGGAGACGATGGTCGTGCCGTGCCATTTGATTGTATCACTCATGGTCGGGATATGGGGCGGGCGGTTGCTGCTTTTCAAGGGCAGGCCTATCTTGGGGCAATGGGACGCTTAATCCTCTTGCTTATCGGTCTTCTGGTCCTGCCCACGCCGGGTGTGGCAGGAGAGCTCACCAAATTGCGGGATATGGACGCACGCATTGCGGCCATCTCGCATCGGCTGGCGACGGCAAACCTCGCCATCTGTCCGTTTTCAGCTCCCCTTCAGGGGATGCTCGTGCAGGATATCGGGCAATATGCGCCGGCGTGGAGGGCCGAAGCGCGGGCTGATCTTGGCCTTTCAGATGTGCCGACCGTGACGGTTGTCGTGCCGGGAAGTGTGGCCGCGCGCGCCGGGGTCCGTGTTGGCGACCATATCCTTGCGATGGACGGCGCACCGACCCCGCGCAGTCCCAAAGATGCGCCTGCCAGCTATCAGGTGGTTGAGGCGACGCTGGCGCAACTCACCGCTACCCTGCAGGATGGTTCGGTTCGCTTGACGATTGAACGGGGTGGGGCGCAGCAAAGGCTTTCCATGGAGGCAGACCTTGCCTGCCCCGCCAATGTTGAACTCGTTCCGGGTAAGAAGCTGTCCGCCAGTGCGGATGGGAAGACCGTGCACGTCTCAACCGCGCTGGCCACATTCGCGGGCGATGACGATGCCGTTGCCGTGCCGCTCGCGCATGAAATGGCCCATAATATTTTGCGCCATCCCGAGCGGCTGGACGCCCAAGGCGTGAAGCGCGGGCTGCTCGCGCCCTTTGGCAAGAACCGCAGCGCGATCCGTGCGACTGAGGAGGAAGCGGATTATTTCGCCGCCTATATGCTGGCCCGCGCCGGCTATAGTCTGGATGCCGCGCTTGAGTTCTGGCGGCGCTATGGGGCGAAGACCGATCTCGGCCCGTTCAACGACGGCACCCATCCGGGCAAGAAGGCGCGGCTGGACCTCGCCCGCCGAACGGTTGCAGAAATCCGCGCCAAGCAGGCCGCGGGCCAACCGCTCGTCCCCGCTTTCGGCCAGACGCTCGTCGAACAGAATTGACCGTTTGTCGGTTGCCGCCTGTGTCGGCGGCCCCGCCCCGTCAGGGCCCTTGGGGCTATGACGTCATCATCGCGCAACATTGTTCTTCACAGCCGCAATTTTTTCGTTAGCGTGCCGCCCCTACGGCTCGTGGAGAGCACAACCCGTTTCAACTGAGTCAAGGTGAGGTTCGCGTGACAGAAATGAAAGCAATGCAGCTCTGGACCGAAGGCGATTGGATCGCTGCGATTGCCGTTGTCGTCCTCGGTATTTTTCTGGCGATTGGCGCCAAGATCGCCATCCAGAAAGAGCCCGAATTCGCAGGCCATCCTAAGGGCCTGTACATGCTGTTTTTCGCCGAAATGTGGGAGCGCTTCTCCTATTACGGCATGCGCGCGCTGCTCATTTTTTATCTGACGCAGCACTGGCTGTTCAACGATTCCAAATCGAGCCTGATCTACGGCGCCTACACAAGCCTCGTGTACATCACGCCGGTGCTTGGCGGCTATCTGGCGGACCGTTATCTTGGGCAGCGCAAGGCGGTTCTGTTCGGCGGTGTTCTGCTCGCTGCGGGACATAGCTTGATGGCTCTGGAAGGCGTGGGCGGGCAGAGCGACCCGGCGATCAACGTCTTTTGGGCGGCCCTTGCCTTCATCATCGTCGGTTCCGGCTTTTTGAAGGCCAACATTTCTGTGATGGTTGGCCAACTCTACAAGATGACCGATATTCGCCGCGATGGCGCGTACACAGTCTTCTACATGGGCATTAACGTCGGCGCCGCCATCGGCACGATCCTTGTCGGCTATCTTGGCCAGACGATCGGCTGGGGCTGGGGCTTCGGCCTTGCGGGTATCGGTATGCTCGCCGGTCTCGTCGTTTTCGTGCTGGGCAAGAGTGCGTTGAATGGCGCGGGCGAAGCGCCGGCACCACTTAGCAAGTCGAAAGAATGGGGCCTATATGGCATCGGCCTCGCCGCGGTGGCGGTCATCTGGGCGCTTGTCCAATATCAGAGTGTCATTCAGTCGCTGCTCGTCGTCTCAGGCATCGCCCTGCTCGGCTATGTCCTTTTCGAAAGCTTCAAGCTGGAAAAGGAACCGCGGGAACGCATGTTCGCGATCCTGTTCTTGATTGCGCTCAACCCGCTCTTCTGGGGCCTGTTCGAGCAGGCTGGCGGTTCGATGAGCCTGTTTACTGACCGTTATGTCGATCGCGGAGCTACCCCTGCCTCGCTGTTCCAGTCGATCAATCCCATATACATCATTCTCCTCGCCCCATTGTTCGCAGCCCTTTGGCAATGGCTCGGCAAACGCGGCAAGGAGCCTTCGGCACCGGCCAAATTCGGCCTCGCGCTTGCACAGATGGGCCTTGCCAATCTCGTGCTCGTCTGGGGCGCGCAATCCTTCGGCATTGCGGCCATGACGCCGGTTATCTTCGTTTTTCTTTACTATCTGTTTGCCACCACGGGGGAGCTTTGCCTCTCGCCGGTCGGTCTTTCGGCCATGAACCGTCTCGCACCATCTCACATGGCCAGCCTCATCATGGGCGCGTGGTTCTACATGACAGCTGTTGGCAATTTCGTCGCAGGCAAGATTGGGGAAGCGACAGGCGGCCATGGCGGCGAAATGAGCAAGGCGAAGCTGCTCGACATCTATGAGTTGTTCGGATGGGTTTCGATTGGTGCGGCCGTCATCGTGCTGCTTTTGACGCCCATCGTGAAGCGCTGGATGCACTTGGATACATTAAAAGACACGCAGGAAGGATAATCCTCTGATGCAATTGACGAAGTTCCTCATCGGGACGGCGCTTGTGCTGGCGACGGTTACGTCGCCGGTCGCGGCCAAGAAGAAGGATAAGGACGCAGCCAGCGCTGCGCCTAAGTCCAGCTTCAATAAGGACCCTTACCCGTCCACCTATCAGCCCTATGCCAGCGTGCCGACGGCGGTGACCAACGTCATCGTCTATGACGGCGAAGGGGCCAAGTTCCAGAATGCGACGGTCTATTTCCGGGATGGCAAGGTGGAAGGCATCGAAACCGGCGGTGCAGTGAAGGACGGCTACACCGTTATCGACGGCACCGGCAAATGGGTGACGCCCGGCATCATCGACGTCCACTCACATCTGGGTGACTACCCGTCGCCCGGCGTGGATGCGCATAGCGATGGCAATGAGGCGACCGGCGCTGTCCGCCCCGAAGTTTGGGCCGAACATAGCGTCTGGCCGCAGGATCCCGGCTTCTCGCGCGCGCTGGCCAATGGCGGTGTGACGGCACTTCAGATCTTGCCCGGTTCGGCCAATCTGTTCGGTGGCCGCTCGGTCACGATCAAGAATGTCTATGCCCGCAACGTGCAGGGGATGAAGTTTCCGGGCGCCCCTTATGGCCTGAAGATGGCGTGCGGGGAAAACCCCAAGCGCGTCTATGGCAGCAAGGGCCAGATGCCGCAGACCCGCATGGGCAACATGGCGGTCAACCGCCAAACATGGGCCAAGGCCGCAGAATATAAGCGCAAGCTCGACAAGGGTGAGACTGTGACACGTGATCTCGCCATGGAGACGCTGGCAGGTGTGCTGTCAGGCGAGATCCTCGTTCACAACCATTGCTACCGCGCTGATGAAATGAGCCTCGTCATCGATATGGCGAAGGAGTTTGGTTATAAGGTCTCGACCTTCCACCATGCGGTGGAAAGCTACAAGATCGCCGATCTTCTCGCGAAAGAAGGCATTTGTTCTGCCATGTGGGCCGACTGGTGGGGCTTCAAGATGGAGTCCTATGACGCCATCAGCGAAAATATCCCGATGGTGTTCAAGGCTGGTGCTTGCACCATCGTCCATTCCGACGATGCCAACGGCATTCAGCGGCTCAATCAGGATGCGGCCAAAGCAATTGGCGACGGCCGCCGTATGGGCATCGACGTGGCCGACGAAGTCGCTTGGACTTGGCTCAGCTACAACCCTGCTAAGGCGTTGGGCATTGCCGACAAGACAGGCAGCCTGAAGCCCGGCAAGATGGCCGATATCGTTTTGTGGAACGGCAATCCGATGTCTGTTTACACCCGGCCTGACAAGGTCTGGATCGATGGTGCGCTCATGTATGACGCCGCCAACCCCAAGATGCGGCCGGTGGCTGATTTCGAGCTCGGACAGCCCGGTGAAGGAGATGTGAAGTGAAGCGTTTCCTGCTTGGCTGTGCAGCCCTGATTGCACTCCCCGCCTCCGCCCAGACGATCGCCATCACCGGTGGCAAGGTCGTCATTGGAGACGGTTCTGCGCCTGTTGAAAACGGGACAGTCGTCATTACCAATGGCCGCGTCGTCGCGGCTGGCGCTGGCATCGTGATTCCTGCGGGTGCCGAACGCGTTGACGCGTCTGGCAAATGGGTGACGCCCGGCATCGTTGCGGGCTTTACGCGCATGGGCCTTGTCGGCGTCGACGCTGTTGACCCCAGCAACGATACGGAAGCGCGCAACTCGCCCTTTAACGCCTCGCTGGACATGGCCCCTGCCATTAATCCCGACGTCGCGGCAATGGCCGTCAACCGCGCCGCTGGTGTCACACGCGCCATTGTCTCGCCGGATGCCGGCAATGCGATCTTCGCAGGGCAGGGTGCGGTCATCGATACGGGCAGCGACATGAACCCCGTCACGAAGGCCAAGGCATTCCAGTTCGTCGAATTCGGCGAAACGGGCGCGCGTTTGGCGGGGGGTTCGCGTCCTGCGCTGATCGCTGCGTTCAAAACGGCGCTGGGCGAAGCCTCTGACGCGGCGAAGGGCATTTTCCGCGATGACGCCATGCTGAAGCGTGCCGATGCGCTGGCCCTTGTGCCGGTCGTCAATGGCACGATGAAGCTGTTCGTCCATGCCGAGAGCGCGCCGGACATTCTGATGGTCCTTGCCCTGAAGAAGGACTATCCGATGCTTGGCCTCGTCCTTGTTGGGGCGACCGAAGGCTGGCGCGTCGGGTCGCAGATTGCAGCCGCCAAAGTTGGCGTTTTGGCCTCTGCGCTCAATGACCTGCCTGAGAGCTTTGAACAGCTGGCGGCGACCCAGTCCAACATTGGCCGCATGAAGAAGGCCGGTGTCGAGGTCGCGATTGGTATGATCAAAGACAATGAGGCGCGCCAGGCGCAACTGTCGATGCAATATGCGGGCAATCTCGTGGCGCTCAACAAGGTGCCCGGGGCAACTGGCCTGAGCTGGGATCAGGCGTTCGCCACGATCAGCTCGGCGCCGGCGGACATCGCGGGCGTGGGCGCCG
>JBBATT010000006.1:16014-20256 GCA_040398605.1 Chakrabartia sp. | reverse complement strand
AAACCGCCAGACATCTTGTCAGCACCAAAGCCTCCATCGAGAAGATCGTTACCGGCATCGCCGCTCAGAGCGTCATTCCCGTTGCCGCCGATGAGCACATCGTTGCCATCTTTGCCAAAGAGATTGTCAGCGCCTGCACCCCCGGTGATCAGGTTGTCGAGCGCGTTGCCATAACCAAAATGATCGATGGCAGCAGCGCCAAGGTCTACAAATTCTAGCTGTTCAATGTTGGCGGTCAGTTCATAAATTTTGAGATCTGTTACAACTCTATCGATCCCTTGCGCGGCGGTTTCGACCACCTTGTCCCTCTTATCATCGACGACATAGGTGTCGTTGCCAAGGCCGCCAGTCATCACGTCAGCGCCTGTACCGCCGTCGAGCAGGTCATCGCCCGCAAGACCGTTAAGCTTGTCAGCGCCGCCATATCCGAAAATTTGATCGTCAGATGTCGTGCCATTCAGCGTGTTTGCTTCATTGCTCCCAAGGATCATGCGCACAACCTCAATGGCAAGGCTCTGGGTATCGAAGGACGTGCCGTCCTCAGCCTTGATGACAACGTCGTAAATATTGTCGCGCCCGCGATCCTGTGGCAGCTCGACGTTGGGCTGGGCCTTGAAGGTCAACACGCCTGTGGACGTGCCAATGTTAAACAGAGCCGCATCCGCCCCGCCGACAATGGAATAGCTGACCACCCCGTTGGAGTTATAGCTGCTCAAACTCATCGTGGCCGCAGAAGGCGCATTCTCCTTGATGGCGAAGCTCGCTGTATCGCCACCGCCATATGAGGAGATCACCAGCGCTTCCTGGACGTCAGTTACCGAGATCGCCAAGGCCTGAACGTCAGTCCTTGTCCCGTCGGAGACCTGAACGGTCACGTCGTAAACGTTGTTCTGGCCATTATCCGTCGGCAGTTCGAAGTTTGGCGCAGCCTTGAACGAGAGCGCGCCGCTTGTGGCGTCAATCTGGAACTTCGCCGCATCTGCGCCACCCGTGATCGAATAGGCGAGCGCTGCACCTGCATCAGCGTCAGTCGCATGAACGGTCGTAACAACCGTCCCGTTTTCTGCAACCGAGACCGTTCCGGCTGGAGAGCCACCATTGCTATCAATGACAGGCGCGAACTCGTTCACGTTTGCGACTGACACCGCGATAGCCTGTGTATCGGTCAATGTCCCGTCCGAGACCTGAACGGTCACATCATAGATATTGTTGAGGCCCGCGTCGGTCGATGCTTCAAAGTCTGACGCTGTCTTGAACGACAGAGCGCCGGTGCCTGCGTTGATCTGGAACTTCGCCGCGTCTGCGCCGCCTGTGATCGAATAGGCCAGTGTGGTGCCCGCCTCAGCAAACGATGTCGCAACCGTAGTGACGGCGGTCACACCTTCGTTCAGGGACAGGCTTGCTGATGCGCCACCGCCGTTCGACCCGATCACCGGTGCTTCGCGGAC
Source organism: Chakrabartia sp. (assembly GCA_040398605.1). Taxonomy (GTDB): domain Bacteria; phylum Pseudomonadota; class Alphaproteobacteria; order Sphingomonadales; family Sphingomonadaceae; genus Aquisediminimonas. The sequence continues at coordinate 18,808 of JBBATT010000006.1, read as the reverse complement.
ATTGGTCACCGTGACTGAAAGCGCCTGTGATGAGGTCCTTGTCCCGTCAGATGCCTGCACGGTGACGTCATAGACGTTGTTCAGGCCAGTATCCGTTGGTGCTTCAAAGTTGGGTGCAGACTTAAAGGCAAGAGCACCTGTCACCGTATCGATTTGGAACAGCGCAGCATCCGCTCCGCCTGCAATGGCGTAACGGATCGTCGATCCCGTATCCGCATCGGTCGCATGGACGGTCGTAACGGCGGTGCCATTCTCAGCCATCGAAATTGTGCCGGCAGCCGGGCCTCCATTGCTATCAATGGCGGGGGCAAACTCGTTCACGTTGGTCACAGTCACCGCAATGGCCTGCGAGGATGTCAGCGTCCCGTCAGAGACCTGAACGGTCACGTCGTAGATGTTGTTGGGTGTTTCGCCACCAATTATGCCTATCCCCGGGCCCACAATGCCCGAACCGCCAATGCCTGTGATACCGCCTGTGATACCCGAACCAGCGACGCCGTGGTATCCGTCTGACGGTGATTCAAAGTTGGGAGCCGTCCGAAATGAGAGGGCACCTGTAATAGCATCGATAACGAAGAAACTGGCGTCAGTTCCACCCGAAATCGAATAGGTCAGCGTCGTTCCCGCATCCACATCGGTCGCGAGCACCGTCATGACGGCTGTGCTGTTCTCGGCAACAGACGCACTGCCGGTCGCGGCACCGCCATTGCTGGTGATTGTCGGGGCTTCGTTCACGTTGCTCACTGTGACAGCGAGCGCCTGCGAGGCCGTGAGCGTGCCGTCTGACGTCTGCACGACAACATTATAGACATTGTCGCCGCCGACATCGCCCGGGGCTTCAAAGTTGCGCGCGGCCTTGAACGACAGGGCACCTGTGTTCTGGTTGATCTGGAACAGAGATGCATCCGCGCCGCCCGTGATCGAATAGGTCAGCGTTGCGCTTGCGTCCGGGTCTTGGCCACTCACAACTGCAACTGCGGTCGCGTTCTCCAGCACCGAAGCTGTGCCGTTCGCGCCTCCACCATTGCTGGTGATGGAAGGCCCTTCGTTCACGTTGGTGACGGTCACAGCGACAGATTGCGAGGACGAGAGCGATCCGTCAGAGGCCTGAACAATCACGTCATAGACGTTGTTCTGGCCGATATCGGTCGGCGCTTCGAAATTGGGCGCAGACTTAAACGACAGAGCGCCTGTGCTCGCATTGATCTGGAACAGTGCGGCATCCGCACCACCGGTGATCGAATGGGTCAGCGTGGCACCTGCATCGGGGTCGCTGGCCACATGCGTGGCAACCGCCGTGCTGTTTTCTGCAACCGAGGCACTGGTCGCGATGGTTGGTGCTTCGTTCACGTTGGTGACGGTGATCGCAATGGCCTGCGTATCGGTCAGTTCGCCGTCAGAGACTTGGACCACGACGTCGTAAACGTTGTTTGCTCCGGCATCGGTGGGTGTTTCGAAATTGGGGGTGGATTTGAAGGACAGCACGCCGGTGGCGACGTCGATCTGGAATAGCAGCGCGTCTGCACCGCCTGAGATCGAGTAGGTCAGGGTCGTGTTGGCATCAGGGTCAACCGCGGTGACCGTAGCGACTACGGTGGTGTTCTCAGCGATCGCCACTGCGGTTGTGTCGCCGCCGGCATTACTGTCGATGGTCGGCGCCGCGTTTTCGTTGGCCCCGCCATTTGCGCTGAATATCTGCGCCTTAATGCTGAACCAGTCGCTGTCGCCAAGAGTGCCACTACGATCCATCCACGTGACCACGAAGCCGCCATTGCCGAGGCCGGTGATCGTGGGATAAAATTGCACGCTTGTCATCTCGGTGTTGACCAGAAACTCGTTGCCAACTTTGACGCCATCTGCGCTGAATAGCTGCCCCTTGATGTTGTAATCGTCGCTGCCGCCCAGCGTTCCGCTTTCGTCCCACCATGTTATCACGAAGCCGCTATTGCCAAGGCTGGTGATCGTTGGGTTAAACTGCCTGCTCGCCATCTCGGTGTTGACCAGAAACTCGGTGCCAACTTTGGTGCCGTCTGCGTTGAACAGCTGCGCCTTGATGCTGAAGCCGTCGCTGTCGCCCAGCGTTCGGCTCCTGTCGTTCCAAGTGACCACGAAGCCGCCATTGGCAATGCCGGCGATCATGGGGGTCTGCTGATCAGTTGCCGTGTAGGTGTTGACCAGAAACTCGTTGCCAACTTTGACACCACCTGCGCTGAAGATCTGCGCCTTGATGCTGGTCCCGGAACTGTCCCCCAGCGTTCCACTGCTGTCCTGCCAGGTGGCCACGAAGCCGCCATTGGCAAGGCCGGTGATCGTCGGAAGGGTCTGATAGGACACTGTTTGGGTATTGACCAGAAACTCGGTGCCAATTTTGACACCGGCCGCACTGAACAGCTGGGCCTTGATGCTGGAACCGGAACTGTCCCCCAGCGTTCCAGTGTTGTCATACCACGTAACCACGAAGCCGCCATTGGCAATGCCGGTGATTGTGGGTGCCTCCTGAAAGTTTGCCATCTCAGTGTTGACCAGAAACTCGTTGCCAACTTTGACACCACCTGCGCTGAAGATCTGCGCCTTGATGCTGGACCCGGAACTGTCCCCCATCGTTCCACTGTAGTCAGTCCACGTAACCACGAAGCCGCCATTGGCAAGGCCGGTGATCGTGGGTTTATATTGACCGTTCGCCGTCTCGGTGTTGACCAGAAACTCGGTGCCAACTTTGGTGCCGTCTGCGCTGAACAGCTGCGCCTTGATGCTGGACCCGGAACTGTCCCCCATCGTTCCACTGTAGTCAGTC
>JBBATT010000006.1:0-15914 GCA_040398605.1 Chakrabartia sp. | reverse complement strand
TGTAGTCAGTCCACGTAACCACGAAGCCGCCATTGGCAAGGCCGGTGATCGTGGGGTATTCCTGCGAGGAGGACGTTGATGCATTCACAAGAAACTCGGTGCCAACCTTTTCAACCGGTCCAGCAATGTCGGTAACGGTGACAGCAATGGCCTGCGTATCCGTAAGTGCACCATCTGATACCTGCACCACAACGTCATAGAGATTGTTGGCTCCGGCATCTGTCGGCGCTTCGAAATTGGGGGCAGATTTAAAGGCCAGCACGCCGGTTGCGGCATCAATCTGGAACAAGGCTGCATCAGCGCCGCCGGAGATGCTGTACGTCAGTGTTGTGTTCGCATCAGGGTCAATCGCAGTGACAGTGGTGACTGCGGTAGTGTTCTCAGAAATCGAGATCGACGCGGTCGCGGCGCCGCCGTCGCTATCGATGACCGGCGCTTCGTTGACGTTGATGACAGGTGTCGAGGGCGCACTGTAGACCGTTTCGCTTGTGCCGTTACCGTCCGTGTAGCTGCCCTTTAAGCGCACAAAATTGCCCACGTCGGACTGCGTCAGCGTATAACTGTTCCCATTAGCGGTGCCGATGTCATTCCAATTGGTCCCGCCATCGGTCGACCGCTGCCACTGCCAGTTGACTGTCCCCATACCGTCTGGGTCCGCAATTAGGCTGGCGTCGGCGAAGAGCGTGTGACCTTGGGTGAAGTCTGAAGCTGCAGAAACAATCGTATACAATAAGTTCGTGTTGCCATTTACATCATAGTGTTGGCTATAAACCTCGCTGGCGGAATAGCGCTGGCCTTGTGTCACACCGTCTGAGCCAGCCCATACAATCAACCACCCTCCGTCGGCTAGAGCGGCAACTGATGGCGGATGCTGAAAATCTATTGAATGATCGCCAACTCTAAATTCCTGGCCGAGCGGGACGCCCGAGTTACTGTAGCGTTGACCAAAGGTTGACCAACTTTGATCAGAAATGTCTTGGGAGGTCCAAGTGATCACCCAGCCGCCATCGTTCAATGCTGAAATAGCAGGATCGGACTGGTCACCTCCAACATGAGTATTTATTTGAAACTCGGCTCCAACAAAGTTACCAGAAGCGCTGTAACGCTGACCAAAAATTCCATTACCAGAACCATCTTGGCCATATGAACTCCATACGATGATCCAGCCTCCATCGGGCAACGCAGCAACCTTGGGGACTCTTTGATGACTCCACTCGTAGGTGTTGGCCTGGAATTCGCCGCCTATCATGGATCCAGTAGCGCTGAAGCGTTGGCCTCGGATTTCGGTAGCCCAACCCCCGTTGAGCGTATTTGCTTCCCAGGTGACCACCCATCCGCCATCAGCGAGCGAGGCAACAGACGTAACGCGATGGCTCGTGTTGCTGCCGTTAACGAGAAATTCGGCGCCAACCGCAGTTCCTGTTTCGCTATAGCGTTGGCTGTAAATACCTGTGCTGCCATCTTGGCGATGTGAGTCCCAGGTAACTAAAAATCCACCATCGCTCAATGCCACGATAGATGGGACAGATTGCCAATCTCCGATATTTGGACTGACCCGAAACTCACCCCCAAGCATCGCTCCTGAGCTGCTAAAACGTTGGCCGAAAATACCTGTCTCATTTTGTTCAGAAGAGCGCCAAATGATTGCCCACCCTCCATCAGAAAGTACGGCCACCGAAGGAAATCCTTTGGATCCCGTGTTAGATGCGGTTATTTGAAACTCCTGCCCAACAGCTTTTCCGGAATTGCTAAATTGTTGTCCGAAAATATCCGCCTGACCCTCTGAATACCAAATAATGAGCCAGCCGCCGTTTTTGAGTGATGTTACGTTCTGTTCAAGCTGCCTGCCTAATGTGTAAGTGTTGACTCGAACTTCATTTGACTGAGATGCAGCAAATGATCCGTCTGTTGAAAGAATCCGCAAAGACCTCGTAGGTATATCATTCACATCGGCACCAGAGACCGTAACGTCAGTTAAATTGGAGTTGGCGTCAGGCATGGCATCGCTTTCTGGACAAAGTTCTGTCCAGCCGATCCACCCATTTTATGGTATTATCATGATGATTGCATCGCATTGATGACGGGGGCGAGGTTCCTCCATCTCAAGCTTCCAATCTTCTGCTCTCTACGCATCTCCAATCTGATGAAAAAGAGCTCCAATGTACTTATCTCCGCAGAGTGCTGCTTGGCCGATGTGGATGCGTCGGTCTGTTCATTCCTCGACGGCGGGAATGTAACGCCTAACCTGTTCGATCAGCTCGGCCGTTGACATCTCCCGCGCGGGCTTATCGCTCTGAAGCTGCGCACCAATCATCAACATCGCGCGTTGGTCCACCGGTCTCCCATGCCCGCGATTGAGAAGCTCAGTGCAGGCAGATATGCGAGCTGCGGCAGGTGCAACCTCATCACGCATGATAGCCGCCAGAGTTTCAATCGCCTCTTCGGTATGCGCGCGGGCGATGTCTCGGACAGTAAGGATGACGCGAGGCCGACCTAGAGGATTGCCTGATGTGCCTTTAACGAATTTGCCTTGCTCATTGCGCATTTTGGAGTCCTGCTTTCAGGGCTGATCTGGTCAATCGCTTCCATTGAGGGAGTTGTGTCTTCTGAGGTGTTCGTATCTCTTCACCCGCACCACACCACCACTGCACTCTCCTATAGAGAGGTGCAGGTGGTGCGGATGGGGTTCACTGCGGGTCCTCCCCCACACCTTCCGCACCACCCGCACCGCAGGTTTGAAGGTGTGGGTTGGTGGCAATTTCGCTGGGGTCGACCGGTCTGCCGACGATCACGAAGGGAACATCGCGGCCGTTCTCTCTCCGGTGTTCAACGACGTAGACACCATTGTTGCGCCATGTCTTTAGGATTGCCTTGATGCGTGCCTTATCGGTTTTAGCAGATATGCCCGTCACCTGGGCGACTAGATGGCCAACCCACTTTGCTGCTTGCGCATTTTCCTTCCAGTCACCACATGCAAGGCCTTGTTGGAATATGTAGACATCCTGAGATGTAACGCCTTGGAACAAGTCCGGTTTTTCCCAAAGCGAAGCGACCCCAACAAAATCTGGTGGCTCATATACGCTTCCCTTTTCTAGGCTTTGGCCTTCCAGCTTAATCCAGAGGGAAGAACCAGCAGGCGCACGATTGGCCTTCCCAGTGTCGATGCGCACCAGTGATTGGCGAAGTTTGGGATCGGTTATTCCCAGATTCGCGGCCTCTTCTAGGCCCATGGGATTGAGCGTCAGCACGATACGGGCTGCATCACGCAGGGCGATTGCACCGCGTCCGTCCTCTGCCGTCACCTCGCGCATGCCCAACTTCTTGGTATGGTGGATAAGCACAACAGCGCAGTTGGCTTCTTGCGCTAACCGCTTCCAACGCTTGGCGATTGCATCAATTGCTCCGTTGCTGTTTTCCTGAACAGCATGGCTGGAGATGAAGGGGTCTACAAACAGCGAGGCAATGTTCTTTTCGCGGATCGTATTGGTCAACTGATTGAAGAGTTCTTCGTTTAGTTCGAACCCATCACGATCCTCAGTTGCCGTGCACAATGATTGGACCAGCCCGCTATCGAGGTACAGCCTGTTACCGCAGTCCGCCGGACTAATGCCGTGGAAGATGCAGGCGGCGGCCATCTGACGCTCCAACTCATCGGTGCCATCCTCAAGATTGAATACCCAAGCCCCTTGTGGGCCATAGGGCAAAGCTTTGCCCAAAAGCTCCCTTCCGCTTACGAGTGACAAGGCAAGTGTATTGCCGATGGTGCTCTTGCCGGAGCCGCCGGGTGCAATGATTACCGTTACCTCGCCCCGTTGGAGCCAATGGCCAAGCAACCATTTCCGCGTGGGCAGGGAAGGCGCTTCTGGCCAGCGGTAGGGGGTTGCACGCAGCGCACTGGGGACATTGATGCTCGCCTCCGCTTCGTCGAGGTGAAGCGTGTTGAAATTTATCGGGGTGAATGCCGTTGACGCCATAGCAATTAGCCTCCCTGCCGGGCTGCAGCGATGCGCGCCTTAACTTGATCGCGAGGAATGTCGGCAAAATCGACGCTTAGCCCCCCTGAGCTTACTTGAGGCCTTGGTGTTGCCAGATGCCCGCCTATTGCTTGAGCGGCCTTTAACGCAGTCAGAAGGCCAAGATTTTCGGGCATATGGCTGTCATCGTCTGCCGCAATGACAATCTCGCGGGATGGGTAGAGCCTGCGCGTGGCGCGGGCGACCGTTTCAAGGTTCTGAGCAGACATAGCTGCGACAACTTCATTGCCGGTTGCCATGTGAATAGCCGCCATTGTTCCAAAGCCCTCTCCAATTACAAGCGGACCGTCAGCCGGTGTCCCATCCAGATTGCGTGCGCCATGGTTCCAGAATAGGCCAGTGGTGCGGCAATCTGGAAGAAACCGCTTGAAGCCATCAGGATAGATGCGCTGGACATTCCAATGGTAAAAGCTAGCGTCCACCATTGGCACCAGCAACTTATCACCCGACTGACGAATGCCGAACGGCTCAAGGCCCTTGCTGACAAGATAGGGGTGCGCAGCGTTTGCCGGTGGTGAGTTATTCCAAAGGCTCAACGCGTTAGCTGCCGCCATTTTTTCCCGTGCCAACCGTTCCCGTTTTTGGGTCAGTACAGCTTGCCGAATTGCGCGACGCTCTGCTACCGTCAGGCTGCGAGGCTTGCGCTTAACATCAGAAGTGATGAAGCCATCCCGCCGAAGGATTTCCTTCACCGCAAGTGCATCGGCAGTGCTGCCGTTGTAGCAGGCAACAAGCACGCCATCGGGAGCGAAAGGGTTTGGCTTTATCGCGGTTCCCCTATCGCGTTTGGAATGGCCGGGCGTCGGGATCAGGGCGTTCCCTTTGCAGACTTCGCCGCCGTAGTGGGTAGCGATTGCGTGCACATCAATCACAGCTTCGCCCTCCCTAGCGTGGTTGGACTAGGAGGTGCACGGAACGTGCTCACAAAGCCATTCCGCGATGGCCGCGTCTCAGCGGATTTTTGGAGTTTGGAAGACATGGCTTATGCCTCCCCTGCGATTAGCGCGTGCAGCGCCTCTGCCGGAATAATCGTCCGGCGGCCGACCCGGACAACGCGGAGGCGTCCTGCGGAGATGTGGCTATAAATTGTTGTCCGGCCAAGGCTAGACGCCTGGCAGGCTTCCCGGATGCTGTAGCCAAGCTTCGGGGTGTGATGGTTGGTGCACTGCATTGAAGTACCTCGTTTTTTAATGAACGAGGCTGAAAATGCGGTTTGTGTTCCTAGCTAAAAAGGCGACGCGAAAAGTTGGCGTTTCGAAACGGCGTTATGATTTTCCTCCTTTTCGTCCCGGCCTTGAACGGCCGGACTGAGGTGCAAGCGAGTCCCATGCTCTAATGAAGCTTCGGACCGAAAGGCGTCCAGAAAATATTGAAATTGCTTCCTCCTGAAATGACTTCTTGGACCGCTTCATTTCAGCGTCTTGCGCAAAAGCGGAATAAAGCCAGTCTTTGCATTCACGTTCAGCGTTAGCGGTTAATCGCGGGACAGCATCGGTTACATTACTGGTTGCTGGATCGGCTTTCCCAGTTGCTGTGAAGGCAACCAAATCTGCTCTATGAACTGCTATGTCGTAAGCCCAAGGCGCAGACCACGTGTCTAGCTTACTGACGAGGCATGCTGTCCCATGCGAGAAAGTGATTGCACCGCCGCGCCATGTCTCGGGCTCAAGGCGCATAGGACTAGCATTAGGCTTTGAGCGGCCACTGGTTCGGATGGCACCTGTTTCAATTGCCTGCATCAGGCTTGCTTCAGCTTGCTGGGGTGAAGTGCAGAAGCTTCTGGCGATATCCTCCTGTCCTTTGAGGGTGTGGCCTGCTTCATGTTTCAAAAAATTGCCCCATTGACGAAGCGTGGCAATATTGCGGTAGTCTTCGCTGCCTACCCAAGCGATAGCTTCAGGCCACGTCCACCAAACGTCGTGCGCCGCTTTGGCAGTGTGTTCCTCCAATTGAGATATCGCCTCAGGCCCGAAATGTTCCCAGCTCAGCGGTTCAATCTTTTCTGTCACAGTCTTTATGCCATGTGTCGTGGGAGAGGTTGCCAATGGTTGTCGCAACATTAGGGAAGTTGCAATCCGCTTTTCCGTGGTTTGTCACGCCACTTTGATATAGGCTTCCATGCAGTGCAAGTTCGCTCCGGCCTTCGTGATCGCTCCAGCTGATGATCGGGCGCACTTGGTGGCGCCGCTGGCGGCCAAGCATTTTCGAAAGCGTGCGTGAAGTCGTGGTTTGGAGACGCTCATGATTTAGCCGCCCGCTGCTCGAAAGTGTGGGGGGTAATGTGGGGGTAAAGTTCAAGTCTTACAAAAAGTGAATATATATCAATGAGTTAAGTATATGGTTCTATTCAAGCCCTGCCACCATCTTCTAAAGACGTCAGTCCAGTTTGTAGGGGGAAGGATCACCCCTTCGGCATGCGGCGCCAGCAATATGATCTGGCCGATCAGCGGCGGGGGACGACTGCCGCGCATTGTTCCTAGAGAGAACGTCAGATTTGATTGCCGCCAATTTGGCCGCGGTTGTCGCGCAAACTGTGATCGCCGTCACACCTCCAGCAGGTCATAAGTCCTTTAATTGCCAACACTTATAAGAGTGAAGGGCAGGACGAAATATGGGGTCGATCTATGATCTTGGCATGACCGCCGATGATTTTTATCGCAAACTCAACGAGGCGCTTGCCGTTGTGTTTGAGGCGTCGGGAAGCGAGTTTGACGATGCGGCGCGGGCCGCGCTGTTGGTGTATGACGGCATATTGCGGCAGGCACTGGGCATGCCCGAACACCTGAAGCATTGATTGCGCCGGGCGTTGGAGGTGGCGCCTGTCGCCGTGGCGCGGGGTCATGAGATAGCTGATCACCGCTTGAAGCGCTTTTGCATCTTGCATGCCGGGCGAGGGCATTCTCAGCCACACGGTGCGCCGATCCGGATGAAGCATAGGCCTAAGCAATTGAAAAGGAGAGACGTTAAGGGGGCAGGAAGGTAGGTCGGACAATGGAACCTCTAAACCATTTGGGTGAGAAAGCCGATGATGTTTATCGGAACCTCTATGACGCGCTTGAACTCGTTTTCGAAACGACGGGCTGCTTGTTTGATGAAGACGCGCAGTCCGCGATGATGCTTTATGACAACATATTGCGGCAGGCACTGGGCATGCCCGAACACATGATGCACTGATTTGGTATCGGGCGGCCTGCGGCCGCTGCCTTGCATTCTAGCGCGGCGTCAGAAGATAACCAATGACCGCTTTACGCGCTTTGGCGTCCTGCATGCCGGGGAAGGGCATGCGCGTGCCCGGCACAAGGCGCTGGGGGCCTTTCAGCCAACGGTCCAGGGTCGCGGCATTCCAAGTCAACCCAGAGGCTTTGAGCGCCGGGCTATAGGCATAGCCCGGGACCGATCCGGCTTTGCGGCCGGATAGTCCAGCGAGGCTGGGGCCGAAGACCGTCTTTCCCGGCTGGATGGAATGACAGCCCGCACAGACCGCGAAAGCTATGGGGGCGGACACCGTCTGCGCGTGCCCTGCAGATGTCGCCATGAAGCTGGCCGCAACGAAGCCGAACGCTTTTACACGCATGTGTCTTTTCCGGTTTTTGGGGAAGGGAGTTGGAGGGCAGTGACTGGCACTGCCCTCCCCTGTCTCAACGCTGGCTTAGAAGCGGTCTGCGTCCATGACTTTGGACCAGGCGGCAACAAAGTCCTTCACAAAGGCATCCTTGGCGTCGTCAGCGGCGTAGGCTTCCGATACGGCGCGCAGTTCGGAATTTGAACCGAACACAAGGTCAACCGGGCTTGCCGTCCACTTCAGCGCGCCTGTGCTACGATCCTTGCCGTCATACAGACCTTCGGTACCTGCCTTGGACCATGCGGTGTCCATCGACAGAAGGTTGACGAAGAAATCGTTGCTGAGCGTGCCGGGGCGTGTGGTGAGCACACCCGTCGTGGTGCCACCTGCATTTGCGCCCAGTGCGCGCATGCCGCCCACCAGCACCGTCATTTCGGGCACGGTCAGGTCCAGCTTATCGGCCTTGTCGATCAAGGCCTCAACCGGCCCAACATCGGCATCCGCGCCGTAATAGTTGCGGAAGCCATCTGCCTTTGGCTTGAGCTCATCGAACGATTTGACGTCCGTCTGTGCCTGTGTCGCATCGACCCGGCCGGGGGTGAAGGGCACAGTCACGTCATGGCCTGCCGCCTTGGCCGCCTGTTCGATCGCGGCATTGCCGGCCAGAACGACCAGATCAGCCAGCGACACTTGCTTTGCGCCCTTTGAGCTCTTGCTCAGGTCAGCCCGGATGGTGTCCAGCTTGCCCAGCACCTTGGTCAGTTCCGCCGGGTTGTTGACCTCCCAGCTCTTCTGCGGCTCCAGACGGATGCGACCGCCATTGGCGCCGCCGCGCATGTCTGTGCCGCGGAAGCTCGAGGCTGCGGCCCATGCTGTCCGCACCAGTTCTTGCGTGGTCAGGCCGGAGGAGAGGATCGTGCCCTTCAGCGCGGTGATGTCTGCTGAATCAATCACGCCAAAGGCTGCCTTGGGCAGAGGGTCCTGCCAGACGAAGGTCGCCTTCGGGGCATCCTTGCCGAGATACCGGGCTTGTGGGCCCATATCGCGGTGGGTCAGCTTGAACCAAGCGCGGGCAAAGGCGTCGGAAAACTCCTGCGGGTTCTTCTGCCAGCGCTGCGTGATCTTACGGAAGCCGGGGTCTTCGCGCATCGCGAGATCGGTCGTGAACATGATCGGGGCGTGGCGAATATCGGGACGGTGCGCATCGGGGACCAGATTGGCCGCTGCCGGGTCCTTGGGAATCCACTGTGTGGCACCGGCCGGGCTCTTGGTCTTCACCCATTCAAAGCCATAAAGATTGTCGAGATACTGCGTGGTGAAGGCAACCGGATTGGACGTCCAAGCACCTTCAAGGCCGCTGGAAACTGTGTCTTCCGAATGACCCTTGCCGCATTTGTTGACCCAGCCCAAGCCCTGCTGTTCAATGGGGGCAACGCCCGGATCAGCTGCAACGCATTCTTCCGGCTTATGGGCGCCGTGCGCCTTGCCGAAGCTGTGGCCACCGGCAATGAGCGCGGCTGTTTCATCATCGGCCATCGCCATCGCACCAAAGGCGCGTCGGATGTCTTGTGCCGCGGCGAGCGGATCGGGGTTGCCATTGGGCCCTTCAGGATTGACGTAGATCAAGCCCATTTGCGTGGCAGCAAGGCCACGCTTCAAATTGCCCTTGGCGTCGCGGCGCTGATCCGCCAGCAGCTTGGCTTCAGGGCCCCAGAAAACGAGGTCCGGCTGCCAGGCATCGACGCGTCCGCCTGCAAAGCCGAGCGTCTTGAAGCCCATATCTTCCATGCCGACATTGCCAGCCAGAACCATCAGATCGCCCCAAGAAAGCTTGCGGCCATATTTCTGCTTGATCGGCCAGACGAGACGGCGGGCCTTATCCAGCGAGACGTTGTCCGGCCATGAATTCAGCGGCTCAAAGCGCTGTTCACCGCCGTCCGATCCACCGCGGCCGTCGCTGGTGCGATAGGTGCCCGCGCTGTGCCAGGCCATGCGGATGAAGAAGGGGCCGTAATTGCCATAATCGGCGGGCCACCAAGGCTGTGATGTCGTCAGGACCTTACGGATGTCGGCCTTCACCGCATCAAGGTCTAGCGTGGCGAATTCCTTCGCATAGTCAAAGTCAGGGCCATAGGGGTTGGACTTCACCGCCTCATGCTGGCGGAGCGCCGTCAGATCGACGCTCTTGGGCCACCACTCTTTGGCCTGTTCGGTTGGTGCGGCGTCTGCTGCATGGGCGACGCTCGCCAGCGCGATCGGCGACGATGCGACGAACAAGGCGATGAGGGCAAATTTGGAAGGTTTCATGATGATGCTCTCCTATTGGTTTGGCAAGCGGGGGTGGCAAGCAAACCATCAACTAGGGCGCTCTGATCCATCGATCCAATGACTTTATCGGCTTACAGTAATCGGTTTATCCGATTAATTGGCTGGGAAGATTTAGGGCAAGGCGAGATGGATCAAGCGCCAATGCTCTCCACTCGGTCCTCGCGCTTTAAATGACTTTGTGGCAAAGGCGCGCGCTTAGAAAGGCCTCTCAAAAAGGCACCGAACTCTGACAGAGCTTGGTTCCAGCTTGTCTGTCCGAGAGCCGATTTTTGAAAATGAAAAGTAGGCGCCGATGTCGATTTGGATATTGGTGAATTCAAAATCATTCGCTTCCATGGGCACCTTTACAAACCATATGTTGGAGGCGTGACTGATGGAGCCACGACTGACGTCTGCGTAGACTTCCGTTACTTTGGAAGAACCTCCAAGGGCAGGCGCGTCAACCTCAATAGACAAAGCAACATCATAGCCCGGACGTGCGCGTAGCATGACCTGGCCTGAATAAGTCGGCGTGCGCGATGACAGACTAAGCCCTGATGACAGCGAAAGAGCGCCGTTAGGGCTTATCAATGCCCACCCGGATTTCAGGCCCGGCTGGTATCTCAGCAAGCCAATGTTGAGATCACGTGTCGTTTGGACCGTGGATTTCTCACAAGAGGCCATGGCTGGCGATGTGGCAAGCGCCAAACTTCCCACCAGTAAGGCAATGGTCAGCCGCATGAGGCTAATCATGTTCGGATGACCAAACCGCAAATGGAATGACAATTTCTAAACCTGTGACCGAAGTTCTGTCGCTCGAAATGGTAATTTGCCTCTTTGCGCGGAATTCTTTTTTGCTTTTCGACAAGCGATCTGTCGAGGCCATAATCGTCCAAGATCCAGCTAGCAAATCTTCGATGCTGAATGTGCCGTCTGACAGAGTCTTGGTGCTCCGGATCAGATCCCCTGCGGCATTAAGCACCTCCACTTTCGCCAGTGGTACAGGCCGTGTCTTGCCTTTCCCATCCTCAAAGAGGACCGAGCCATCCAAAGGAATGGCATCCACCACCGGAACATCGAGTTTGAAAACGCGGCCAGGCCGGGGTGTCACGATCACATTAGAGAAAGGCGTGGTCTGAAACTCGTCCTTCAGACGTTCGCCGCCAATGTTGAAAACAGTCCCGTTTCCAGGCTCGAGATCCCAAATGAGCAGGTCACGAGAGGGATCTAAGCCACCCCGCATTTGCACCCCGTTCACGCCAATCTCGAGACCGCGAACCGCTTCCTCGCCAACGCCAAACTTGCCGTCATGATTGCTATCGCGAAATGGTCGGATCATGATGCCGCCGAGCCTTGAACGCTGCAGGCTGCTCAAATTCACCCCAACACCGCGATGGGCGCCGAAAGAAAAGCCCAGCTGCGCCGACACTTCGCCGCGGCCTTGTGCGTATGATCCAGAAACACCAAGGGTCAATTTTCGTTTAACCTCCCATTGGGCGGACCCGGAAAAACCAACACCCTCTTTGAAATTATAATTCGCTCCCAAGGAATAGACCTCGCGTTCTGTGCGCCTATAAAAACCGCTGAGATTGAGCAGGTTGGACTTTATCCCGTCATCTATACTCGCGCCATATTCGCCACGGATTTGGAAGTTCCCCTGATCATATGAGGTGATGGCGCGATACGTGCCGCTCACTTTGCTCCATGCCCCAGCAGGCATACGGGTGCGGTTCAGTGCGATCTCATGGCTAAGGGGGAGTGACCAAAGGTGATGCGAATAAAATATGCTCACCATGTCGTTGGCGGACCCGTTTTTTTGCACCGTGCGCTCAGCAAAGATCGCCGCGCTACCGGCGTCGATCAGGCCGAAGCCCAGAGGAACGCTCGTCGATATCGAATATCGATCCTTAATGGCTGTGGGTCCAAATCCGGTAACGTTCGATACAAACTGCTTGTTCGCTTTTTCTATGCCTAATGTCACCCCTTGCTTGGCAAATGGAATAGATGCCGAACCATAAAACGCTAAGCCGCCATGTGGGTGTTGATTGACGATACCCAGCGTCGCAGGGATGTTTCCGATCTGTAGTCGTGATTCCAATGCCCGATAGTTCTGGGTCCCAATCGGATCAGCATCCTTTCCCTGAGGCTGGCAAGGTGACAGCCGCGATCCTTGGACGCTCAAGGTGAGAAACGAGGTCACGCCCCAGTCCCCGCGCAGGGCGTAGTTTACACCATCCGTTCCACAGGCAGCAGCAGGGTCAACGCCCAATAGCGTTTTGCCAGGCTGCAAGACCGTACCCCATCCGTAGACCTTGCCAGGTGGCAGCAAACCCGCTGAGACGCTTTGACTAAAGTCCCTTTCCTCGACCAAACCATTTGGCCCGTAGAGGATAACCTTGATCGCATTCGATCCATAGACGACATTCACATCTCGAAATAGGAACCGTCCATCCTCTCCGATCCGTTGATAATCGCGCAATTGTCCCGCGACATATAACTCAGCGGTCCACCCGGGCCGCGCATTTCCGTCAATCGACGTTTTGTTGAAACTGTCCGTAAGCGTCACAGGCGCAGCCTCCACCCGCATCCCAACGCCGCGTCCTAAGCTGCCGACCATCGGCGCCGCCTGACCCAGAACATCACCAGCCATCACGGAATATAGTCCGCCAATGCCGAACATGTCGCCACCCGGATCCGTGCGGCCAGCAATCCATCGTCCACTTTTCAGTCCGCGCTCATCTCCGTTTAAGAAGATGTGATTTGTCAAAAAAGCCAACTCGGATGAAGCATTTGTATTGTAAGAAGTGTGCGCCTGTTTGGATGCGAATTCATAGCTATTCGCAAGAATAATGTCGGCTTGAAGTCCCGAAAAAAGCGCGTAATCGAATTTCACTGGCAGGGCGTCGCGCCCATCCACTTGTGATGACTGGTTGCCAATTTTTGTCCGCGCGTTTTCCCGTATAACGCGCAGGTCTCGGTTCAGTGGCCGCTCGCTCGAGACTGAGATATAGCCCTCATTGGGTCGGCCGGAAATTGTGAGCTTGAAAAACCTATTGAGAAGCGCCTGATCTACGAAAACCTGATCGTCAATAATGCTGACGGCGTCACCATAGGCTTCGGCCAAATCACCCATTTTTATGATACCTGCGCGCGTATCGATAATGATTTCCTCGGCGCCATTGGCCAGTCTGATGCTAATCTCATTCTCTTGACGTAAAAATCTGCCCTCGCCAAAATCTGTGATCGCCGCGATCGGAAGCCATATCTGCCCCTCGCCCCCGATTAAAACTTCCTGAAAATCGGGCACCAGAGCGCCATTGACACGCAGTTCCACAACACTTGTTCGCGGTTTGGCTATGGATACGACATCAGTTGATACGACATCATTTGCCTTCAGCATTGTGGCAGAAGACAATAGGATGAGTGCGATTGGAAAAAACGAAGCAGATTGAAACAATATTGGGCAAAAGAGCAGTGCTCTGAGGGCAAGAACGCCGCGTATGAATCCCCTAAATGCGCCGCGATCAGGGCCGATTTCAGCCATCCTCGGTGGGAACCATCCGTCTGGGCCGATGATCAGTTACCGCTACACACGCTGGCGTAGGGCTCGCCCTGTGCAGGGAAGTGGTCCCAAACCTTGAGGCAGTATTTTCCACCTTTTCCCTGCGGGAAACGCTCGCGCGGCATTCCCACCTTGGCTTCGGCTCCTGCTTGGCCAAGGTGCAAGCGCCCGCGGCTTAGTTCCGCGCCCGTTTCAGCGTCGACCACTTGGATTGTGCCGACAAAGCTGCGGTTGGGATGCTGCTTGACGGCCACAAAATAGCCGAGCGAATCCGGATCATCAGGCGTCAGCGTAAGCGGGCGCAGATCCACACGTGGCGCCTCTATCCCGTGTCGGACATAAACCGTGACGGGGAGCACGGGAACGATCGGCACTCTAACTGTGATCAACGGCTCTTTGGTTTTATTATCACTGTTACCCAGAACGTTTATCGCGTTGCGTTGCAATTCTGCGCGAACTGAAAATTGATAGGCATACTCACCTGGCGCAAGCTCAGGCGTTGGTCGCGCCGCAACGCGGAATGCTTGGGATCGGTGCGCAGGTGCAACCGAACGTGCCGGGGCCCAGCGGAGCACAGCTTCGGCTGAATTGATGATCCCTGCGCCTTCCGTGTTCGGAGAGACCGAAAATTCCACTGGATCATCACTGCCGTTGACCAGATCGATCTGTCCCGATCGCGCATTGGCGTCGATCACGATGATATTGTCGGAAATGGAAACAGTGATCCTGCCCGCCTCTTGCGCGTTGGCCGATGGCGCAGACAGAACGGCAAAAGCCACTGTCGTGGCCAAGCATCTGATATTCGGAATAGGCATTTTGTGTCCTTTGGCGCCACTGGGTCGATGGGTTTAAGCATTGCAGCGTTCTGGGATGGCACGGTCGGGGCGCTGTATCGGCTGTCGTTAGCGCGTTCGGTTTTGAAGGGGGGTGCCGAAGGCGTCGGTCGTCGTTAACATTAGGGCAACCCTTCAGCGGCCCCTACGTTTCCCAATCAAGATGGGCTTCAGTACAAGTTGCTCGCCAACCAACACGGCCGCACAGCGGGAACAAGCCGCCTGCTCCTTCATGCCCAAAATTGCCGCATGATTGGCGCACCATCACGGATCAGATGAAGGATGCTGGCGGACTGTGGCGGCCAATCAATATGTGGGGAGAACGCAAGGTCCTCCCCACACAAGAACGGTTATGGCGTTGTAGTGTTCACTTGGTCGCTCGCAGACACCTGCGCCGACTCTTCGGTGGCGTAGCCACCGTAGTTTCCGCTCACAATAGTCTGAGGAACCGTCAGAACACCGACAACGCGGAACGTGCCGGTGCCAGTTCCGTTAATGGCGACGCCAGTGCCTGCAAGGGCAAGGTTCGCACGCATGGCTGCCAAGGTGCTAGGAACGGACAAGTTGTTGTGGGCCGAAGGACCAAAGGCCAGGTTGGTTGCAGATCCAATAATGGTTCGGATCGTCTGCGACAGATTGTTCGACCCGGAAACACTGCAAGTCGCAGCAAGCGGAGGCAGGTAGCCTGCTGCCAAGCCAGCACCGGTGGTGTTACCACCAGGGGTTGCCGTTGTAACACCGGCCGCATTGTTGGCACTGACAGTGAGCGTAATGGTCGTTGTGCCGCCAGTGCTCCGGACCGGGATACGCCAGACGCCGAAATTGACCGAGTCGCAGGTCATCGACAGCACCGGGCTAAGGCCCGCAAGGGCGTTGACCGACGTGGTCACGCTATCTGCAACTTGGGCATGGGCAGGCACAGCAGCCAAAAGCGAAGCCGCTAAAGAAGCGGCGACTAACTTAAACTTCATAAGAATCACTCCCTTTTCTAGATCAATCATCATCATTTGATTAGATCTGATTGTCTGAATAATCAGAAGTGCGCGCTGGAGCAAACTTTGTTGCTGCCATTCTTGCTGCAATCTTGATCTGCGCCTCACGCGGAGTGTGGCGAAAAATAACCCTTCCTCGAATTCGAACAGATAAAATGTGCGCAATCTATGGAACATGGCTAACGAAGCATCGGCTGTCACCGGCACAGGAAATTGATACCATATATTGACACTAAAGTAAGAAATGTTAGCGGCGTCACGCGAAGGGCTTATATTGATGGGGAGCGCAAATTATGATGCGGGTTCGTTTCTTGGCCTTACGCTGACAGAGGGAAATTGCCTCTCTGAGGGGATGACGTTATCCGGTTGCTTCCCTCGTAATGCTTACGTTAACAGACACGCCAGCGACGTTGTGCTGGGGTATTTTTAATTCGGTGGCGGGTCGTCTGGCCTCCCACCTCACGAAAGAGATCGAGACATGGTGCCATTTCCGTCCAACATTTGCATCGTTGACGACGATGCAGACTTTGCCGAATTTTTGGCCGAATATCTCAGGCTCCGTGGGAGCAGCTGCGCCGTTTTCAATTCCGCAGAAGAATTGATGCAAACGGACGGCATCGCAAG
>JBBATT010000005.1:0-20301 GCA_040398605.1 Chakrabartia sp. | reverse complement strand
TTTGACCAGCCCCGGTCGATGGGCGGCTATGCGCAGGGCGGCACACTTGCCGTGCCGATCTTCAAAGCTTTTGCAACCAAGGCGATGGCCGACATGCCCGTCATGCCCTTCCGCGCGCCACAGGGCATCCGCATGATCCGCATTGATCGCACTTCAGGCAAGCGCGTCTATGGCGCCTGGCCCTCCAGCGACCCCAAATCTGCCGTCATCTGGGAGGCGTTCAAGCCGGAGAGCGAACCGCGCCGGACCATCCGCCGCGACGAGATTGAAAAGACGGAAAAGAAGGTCGAAAAGGCGGCCACCGAGTCCGGCGCGCGCGGCGCACAGCGCGGCGACAGTGATTTTCTGCAGCGCGAAGGCGGGATTTACTAGCCCCGCTTTTTCCGCAATCCTTGCACACTTGAAATTGGAGAATTGAAATGCGCGCTGAAGCGCAGTCCCACGTCGATCAGATCAATCAGGCCGTCGCCTTGCTGCGCCGTTTTCTTGATTGGGATCGTGCCGTGAAGCGGCTTGAAGATTTGAACGCCAAGGTCGAGGACCAGGCCTTGTGGAATAACCCCAAGGCCGCGCAGGAAGTCATGCGCGAACGGCGTCGTCTGGAAGAAGCGATCAACGCCACAAAATCCATCGAGCGGGAACGCGACGATACCGTCGAACTGCTTGAGATGGCAGAAGAAGAAGGCGACACCGCGCTGGCCGATGAAGCGGTCACCAGCTTGGGCGAACTCGCCGCGCGGGCCGAGACCGATAAGGTGGCCGCGCTCCTTGCGGGCGAAGCCGACGCCAACGACACCTATATCGAAATCAACGCCGGTGCCGGCGGCACGGAAAGCCAAGATTGGGCTGAAATGCTCCAGCGTATGTACACGCGCTGGGCCGAACGGCACAAAATGAAGGTTGAGCTGGTTGATTATCACGGCGGCGAACAGGCGGGCATCAAGTCCGCCACGCTGATGATCAAAGGTGAGAATGCCTATGGCTATGCCAAGACCGAAAGCGGCGTCCACCGGCTGGTGCGGATCAGCCCCTATGATTCCAATGCGCGCCGCCACACCAGCTTTTCGAGCGTCTGGGTCTATCCGGTCGTCGATGATGATATCGATATCGAAGTGAACGAAAGCGAAATCCGCATCGATACCTATCGGGCATCCGGCGCGGGCGGGCAGCACGTGAACACGACCGATTCGGCGGTGCGGATCACGCACATTCCGACGGGCATCGTCGTCGCCTGCCAGAACCAAAGGTCTCAGCATAAGAACCGCGCGGAAGCGATGAAGCAGCTGAAGGCGCGCATGTATGAAGCGGAACTGCAAAAGCGCGAAGCTGAGGCCAGCGCCGTCAACGCGTCCAAGACCGACATTGGGTGGGGCCACCAGATCCGGTCCTATGTTCTCCAGCCCTATCAGCTGGTGAAGGATCTGCGCACAGGCGTGACCTCAACGGCCCCCGGTGATGTGCTGGATGGGGACCTTGATCGCTTCATGGCCGCTGCGTTGTCGCAGCGCGTTTCGGGTGAGAAGGTTGTCGTGGAGGATATCGACTGATCATGCGCCGGGCGTTTATCCTTGCCGCTCTCGCCCTTGCAGGATGCGATGGCGCGGCAAAGGAGGCGCCCGCTTTTCCGCCTGCCGACCGCCCGGTGGCCTCGATCATCTCTTCCCGCTGGTCGAACGAGGAAGCCCGCGACCGGGTGAACGAGGCCGACAAGATTATGGACCTGGCGGGCATCGACCCCGGCATGACCGTGGCCGATATTGGCGCCGGGGAAGGCTATTACACCATCCGCCTGTCGCAGCGCGTGGGCGAGAAAGGCCGGGTGCTGGCACAAGACATCGTGCCTGCGGTGCGGGATAATCTCGCCGAACGCGTCAACCGCGAACGGCTCGACAATGTCAGCGTAAAGCTTGGCCTGCCGGGCAACCCGATGCTGCCGCCCAAAAGCTTTGACCGGGTGCTGATGGTCCATATGTACCACGAAATTGCGGCGCCTTATGAATTTCTCTGGCACCTCCACCCCGCTTTACGAGGCGGCGGACGCGTGATCATTGTCGATGCCGACCGGCCCACCAAAGACCATGGCACGCCCCCTTTGCTGCTGCAGTGTGAGATGGAAGCCGTTGGCTATCGGCTGGTTGAATTTCAGCAAACCGCGTTCGCAGGCGGCTATTTGGCCGCTTATGATGCGGGCGGAAAGCGCCCCGAGCCCAATGCGATCAAGCCCTGCGCGCTCCAAAAGCCGGGCGGCTAGCCGCGCTTAAAGCAGGCCAAGCGCGCGGAAGCCTGCGACATCTTCGCCTGAAAAAATAAGGTGGTCGAGCAACCTTATGTCGAGGGGGCGCAACGCCGCCGCCAGCTTTCGCGTCATTTCCCGGTCGGCAAGGCTGGGGCGGGTGTCGCCACTCGGGTGATTATGCGCAAGCATGACGGCGGCGGCATCCGCCGCGAGGGCGGATTGGACAATCCGGCGGAGCGGAAAGAATATGGAAGCTCGCTGGCCTTCAGACAGGTGGAGATCAATCATGCCGCCGGCCCCGTCAAAATAGGCAATGACGAGGCGTTCTTCCGCGACCGATCTGAAATAGGGCGCAAACAATGCATCATGGCCATGGCCAGATTTGGGAACCCACAGATCTAAAACGACTCGCATGCGCTCAGTGTGGACCTATGTCGTAATTATACAATCAAAACTCTGTCCAATTTTGAGCCATTTTACCCGAAATCGGACGCATTGGACGATTTTCAATTGCGCCTGCGCGCGGCCTCGCCATAAGCATTCGCCAATGCGCGCCTATCTTGACCTCATGCAACGCATTCTCGACCACGGGGTTGAGCAAAAGGACCGGACAGGCACGGGGACGCTGAGCGTGTTCGCGCATCAGATGCGCTTTGATCTATCGGAAGGCTTCCCGCTCGTCACGACGAAGAAGCTGCATCTCCGCTCGATCATCTATGAGCTTTTGTGGTTCCTTAAAGGCGATACCAACGTCCGCTGGCTCAACGAAAACAAGGTCAGCATCTGGGACGAATGGGCCGATGAAAATGGCGATCTCGGCCCGGTCTATGGCAAGCAGTGGCGTCATTGGGAAACCGCCGACGGCCAAAGCGTCGACCAGATTGCCGAGCTCGTACAGCAACTGAAGACCAATCCCGCGTCACGGCGCCAGATCATCACCGCATGGAACCCGGGTGAGCTTGGCCAGATGGCGCTCGCGCCCTGCCACTGCCTGTTCCAAACATGGGTCGGCAATGGCAAGCTCTCGCTCCAGCTCTACCAGCGCAGCGCCGATGTGTTTCTGGGTGTCCCCTTCAACATCGCGTCTTATGCCCTCCTCGCCCATATGCTTGCCGATCAGGCAGGGCTGGAGCCGGGCGAGTTCATCTGGACGGGCGGGGACTGCCACCTTTATTCCAACCATCTGGATCAGGCGCGGCTGCAATTGTCGCGTGAGCCCAAGCCGCTGCCCAAGCTTGTCATCAAGCGCACGCCGGACAGCATTGACGGCTATGCCTATGAGGATTTCGCCATCGAAGGTTATGACGCACACCCGCACATTTCAGCGCCGGTGGCGGTATGAACCATCCCGAAATCGTCCTGATCGTCGCCAGGGCAGACAATGGCGTGATCGGCGTAGACGGAAAGCTCCCTTGGCATTTACCGGCTGATTTGCGCCACTTCAAACAGCTGACCCTCGGCGTGCCGATGATCATGGGGCGCAAGACATTTGACAGCCTGCCGGGCCTCCTGCCCGACAGACGGCACATCGTCCTCACGCGCAATGAAGACTGGGCCGAAGAGGGTGCCGAGGTTGTACACAGCGTGGAAGACGCGATGCGGGCCGCCAATGCCCCCCACGTCTCTATCATCGGAGGTGCCGAAATTTACCGCCTGTTCCTGCCCCATGCCGACCGGATCGAACTAACCGAGGTGCATTTAAAGGCCAAAGGCGACACCCGGCTCGATCCATTCGGGCCCGACTGGGTTGAAGTTGCGCGGACAAGCCATATGGCAGAGGGCGAACGCCCCGCCTTTGATTTCGTGACGCTCAAACGGAGGGGATGATGCGTCGTATTGCTGTTGGTTTTGCGCTGCTACTGCTCGTGGCCGTCGCCTGCTTTTTCTTGTTCGCGCCCAAGCTCGCCGAAGAGTCGATGAACAAGATCGTGCCGACCACGCAGAAGGTTAGCGCGCGGGCTGAGGCGCTGCACAAAACCCTGTTCATCGCTGATCTGCACAGCGACACGCTGATGTGGAAACGCAGCCTGCTGGACCCCGCCCAGCGCGGTCATGTTGATCTACCGCGCCTTGAAGCCGGGCATGTCGGGCTGCAAGTCTTCTCGTCGGTCACAAAAACACCCAAGGGCCAGAATTACGACGCGAACCCGTCTAACACTGACAATATCACCGCGCTCGCCATCGGGCAGATGCAACCGCTGCGCACATGGACGTCGCTGCTGCAACGCTCGCTTTGGCATGCCGAAAAGCTGACCCGCGCCGAAGCGGCGTCCAAAGGCGCGCTGTTGATCGTCCGCTCAGGGGCCGATCTCGACAAGCTGGTCGCGACACGTGGCGCCAAGCCCGTGCCCGTCGGTGCGCTGCTTTCCATCGAGGGTCTCCAAAATCTAGAGGGCAAGCGTGCCAATCTGGATGTGCTGTTCAAGGCGGGTTTCCGCATGGCGGGCTTTGCGCATTTCTTCGATAATGACGTCGCAGGGTCGATGCACGGGATGAAGAAGGGCGGCCTCACCCCGCTTGGGCGGCAGGTGATGGCCGATATGGAAGCGCGCGGTATGGTCGTCGACATTGCCCATTGCAGCCACCAATGTGTGGGCGAAATCCTCGCCGCGGCCAAACGCCCCGTTGTCTCCAGCCATGGCGGCGTGCAGGCGACGTGCAAGGTCAACCGCAATTTGACGGACGCAGAGATTCGCGGCGTGGCAAAAACCGGCGGCGTCATCGGCATCGGCTATTGGGATGCCGCCATCTGCTCCACCGACCCGCGCGCCATTGCCAAAGCGATGCGCCACGTCCGCGATCTGGTGGGCATTGATTATGTCGGGCTCGGCTCCGACTTTGACGGCGCGACAACGACACCGTTCGACACCGCAGGCTTGGCGCATGTCACCCAAGCGCTGATCGATGAGGGCTTCACCGATGCCGACATCGCCAAAGTGATGGGCGGAAACGTGCTGCGTGTCCTGAAGGCGGTCTTGCCGCCGCGCTAAGGCATTCCTATAGCCCGCCGCGATGGAACGACTTGATGGCAATGCCCTGATACCAGACGCCTTTCGCGGCGGCATCGTTGCGCTTGGCAATTTTGATGGCGTCCACGCCGGGCATCAGGCTGTCATCGGCAAAGCCGTGGCACTGGCGCGCGCGCGCGGCGTGGCTGCGTTGGTTGCGACATTTGATCCGCACCCCGTCCGCCATTTTGCCCCTGATTCTCCGCCGTTCCGCCTGACCACGCTGGACCAGCGCCAGCGTTATCTGGCTGAGGCCGGGGCCGATGCGATGGTCGTGTTCCACTTTTCCGGCACGCTCGCCAATGTGACGGCCGAGGCCTTTGTGACCGACTGGTTGGGCGGCCATTTGGGCGCCAGTGGCGTTGTGACAGGGGAAGACTTCACCTTTGGCAAAGGGCGCGGCGGCAATATCACTGTTCTGCGCGAGGTCGCCAATACGCTGGGCATGTCGTGCGATGCGGTCGGCCCGGTTTGTGATGACGATGGCCCCATTTCCTCCAGCCGCATCCGCCAAGCGCTACAGTCCGGCGACTGTGAAACCGCAAACCGCCTTTTGACACGCCCTTTCGCTGTTGAAGGCACCGTGCAGCACGGCGACAAGAATGGCCGCAAGCTCGGCTTCCCCACCGCGAATATTGATATGGGGAATTACTTGCGTCCGCGTTACGGCATTTACGCCGTACGCGGTTTGTTGCCCAATGGGCGTGTGGTGGATGGGGCAGCCAACCTCGGTGTGCGCCCGACTTTTGATCCACCAAAAGAACTTCTTGAACCGCATTTCTTTGATTTTAAAGAAGATCTCTATGACCAAGTCATAGAAGTTGAATTTCATGCCTTCATCCGGCCTGAGAAAAAGTTTGACAGCATGGATGAATTGATGAAGCAAATGGACCGCGACTGTGACACAGCAAGGACCATTTTGAAATCATGCGCGTCTGGGCCACTGTCCACTGGCTAATTATCGCCAGCATCATCGTCGTATCTTTGATTAATGCTTCATGGATTGCCCCGGTGCAGCGCGGCGCGCTGGATCTGATAGCTGCAGGTTCTGCACGCGGAGCTGCGGCCAATGCGCGGTGTGACAGCAGCACCATCTTTGGCGCAATCGACCGGATGTTCATGGACCGCGCCGACCGCGTCGTCGTCAATGTCCGGCGGTCTGGGGATGAATTCCGCATCGTCCTGCCCGCCATCCTATCGTGCATTGAGGATGCGTCAGCCGCACCAACACCCGAACGCTTTGCCCGCCAATATCCAAGGCGCCGTTTCGTGTTCGATGTCGGCGGGGATGACCGTGCCTTTGTGGCGCTGGCGGAAGGTTTTACCAAAGCCGGCCAATCCCTCGACGCCCGTCAGGCCGTCATGGCCAGTGCCGACGTTGCCGCCCATGCCCGCGCAGCCGTGCCGGGGATTTGGGCCTTTGATCTGGCGGCGGCGCGCAGCTGCACCGATGACTATCGCTGGACCGGCTGGACCGGCCTGATCCCTGCCACCTGCAAGGATCAGACCGCCCTCATCCCGCTGGATGCGCAATGGTCCACTTGGGGCTGGCCCAACCGCTTCCTCACCCGCATGGCCAGCGCCAACACCCGCACGATCCTGACCGGACCTGCAAAATCCGGCGGCGTGACGATGGTTGAACAGATCCCTGAAATCCCGCGCGACTTTAAAGGGGCAGTCTGGGTGGAGGATATTTCGGCCATTGGCTTCGCGCTTCGGAACTAGAGTCTCCACCAAGGCTTTATTTGCGGGCGCGCATCCCGTAAGGCCCGCCCGTCATGACAGAAGCACCGCGCCCCGACGCCAAAGACTATAGAGACACCGTCTTCCTGCCGAAGACCGACTTTCCCATGAAGGCCGGCCTGCCGCAAAAGGAACCGGGCATATTGGCCAAGTGGCAGGAGCAAGATCTTTACCGCCGCCTGCGCGATGCGCGGAAGGGCGGCGAAAAGTTCATCCTGCATGATGGCCCGCCTTATGCGAATGGCGACATGCACATCGGCCATGCGCTCAACCATATCCTGAAGGATATGGTCGTCCGCACGCAGAGCCTGCTCGGCAAAGACGCACCTTATGTGCCCGGCTGGGATTGCCACGGCCTTCCGATCGAATGGAAGGTCGAGGAAGAATACAGGAAGAAAAAGCGCAACAAGGACGAGGTTCCTGTCGAGGAATTCCGCGCCGAATGCCGCGCTTATGCGCAGAACTGGGTCAACCGCCAGCGCGAGCAGTTGAAACGGCTCGGCATCAATGGCGATTGGGACAACCCCTATCTCACCATGCACTTCGACGCCGAAGCAACGATTGTCGGTGAGCTGCTGAAGTTCGCCGAAAGCGGCCAGCTCTATCGCGGCGCCAAGCCGGTGATGTGGAGCCCGGTCGAAAAGACTGCGCTCGCCGAAGCTGAAGTTGAGTATGAGGACATCACCTCGACGCAGATCGACGTGGCGTTTGAGATTATCGACAGCCCGATCAAGGAACTGATCGGCGCTTATGCAGTGATCTGGACCACGACGCCTTGGACGATCCCGGTGAACCAGGCTTTGGCCTATGGGCCGGAGGTTGAGTATGTTGCGCTTCGAATGGTGCATGCCCTTCATGAAGGTCCTGCAGTTTCACCGTGGGCTGGCAAGACTATCTTGATGGCACGTTCGTTGGCTGATGAGGCCTTTAAGCGTGGTCAGCAGACGACCTCCGGTCAAGCTGAGGTTTGGTCGGGCAAAGGCTCCGACCTTGCCGGAACCATTGCCCGCCACCCTATGGCCAACCATCTCCGTCGCCCCGTGCTTGACACGGGGCTTGGCTTGTCTTCGGACGACGGAGCAGGCGAAAGCCAAGCCCCGCATCAGGTGCGGGGCGACGATTTTGAGCGGATGGTGGAATTTTTTGAGCGCCCCCGCCCGTTCCTGCCCGGCGATTTCGTCACCACCGACAGCGGCACCGGCCTTGTCCATATGGCGCCGGACCATGGCGAGGACGACTTTGACCTGTGCAAGGCGCACGGCATTGAGCCGGTGTTCGCGGTGCTGGGTGATGGCAAATATCGCGACGACTGGGCTTGGCTCGGCGGCCAAGGCAGCGTCATCAACCCGAAGTTCAACGCGCCTGACGGCCCCATCTGCACCGCGCTGCGCGAGGCCGGTGGTCTGCTGGCGGCGAGCGCGGACTATAAGCACAGCTACCCGCATTCGTGGCGGTCCAAGGCCAAGGTCATTTATCGCTGCACGCCGCAATGGTTTGTGCCGATGGATAAGGACATGCCGGGCGGCACACTGCGCGAAAAGGCCATGACCGCGATTTCGCAGACCCGCTGGGTGCCGGAAAAAGGCCAGAACCGCATCACCGCGATGGTCGAGGGCCGCCCGGACTGGGTGCTCAGCCGCCAGCGCGCATGGGGTGTGCCGATCACATTGTTTGTGGACCGCAAGACCGGCCAGTATTTGAACGACCCCGCAGTCAACGCGCGGATCGTTGCGGGCGTCAAGGAACTGGGTGTCGATGCCTGGTCCGACGACCGCGCGCAGGAGTATCTCGGCAGCGACTACGCCCTCGACGATTATGAGCGCGTGGCCGACATTCTGGACGTCTGGTTCGACAGCGGCTCCACCCACGCCTTCGTGCTCGCGTCCGGCAAATGGCCTGATCTGATGCGCCCCGAAGGCTATACAGGGCCGCTCGCCGACCTTTACCTTGAAGGCAGCGATCAGCATCGCGGCTGGTTCCAGTCGTCCTTGCTCGAAAGCTGCGGCACGCGGGGCCATGCGCCGTATAAGGCTGTCCTCACCCACGGCTTTACGATGGACCAGAAGGGCATGAAAATGTCCAAGTCGCTGGGCAACACCATAGACCCGCTAAAGGTGATGGAAACCTATGGCGCGGACATCATCCGGCTGTGGGCGCTGTCGGTCGACTTCACCGAAGATCACCGCATCGGCGACGAGATCCTGAAGGGCGTGTCGGACCAGTATCGCAAGCTGCGCAACACGTTCCGCTATCTGCTCGGCGCGCTGGAAGGCTTTAGCGAGGCAGAGCGCGTCACCGATGTGAGCGCGATGCCGGAGCTGGAGCGGTATGTGCTCCATCTGCTCGCGCAGATTGACGGGCAGTTGCGGCAGGCAGTCGCTGATTACGACTTCAACACCTATGTCCGCGTCCTTTCCGATTTCGCGAACAACGACCTGTCGGCCTTCTTCTTCGATATCCGTAAAGACAGCCTGTACTGCGACGCCGCCACCGATCCCAAGCGGATGGCGTATCGCACGGTGCTCGACATCCTGTTCCACGCGATGATTCGCTGGGCCGCTCCGGTGATCGTGTTCACAGCGGAAGAAATCTGGCAGTCACGTCATCCGGATGCGGACAGTGTGCATTTGCTGGAGTGGCCGACCCTCCCCTTGCGTCATGCCAGCGAAGGCTGGCATCTCCCCACCGGCGGAGACCCCAGCCTGCGCTGGGGTGACGATTTAGTGGAGAAGTGGGAGTGGATTCGTGGAGTCAGATTGCTCTCTAATCGGACCATTGAGCCTTTGCGCCGCGACAAAACTGTTGGCTCGAGTCTTGAAGCCAACGTCAGCATCGCCCTGCCAGATGGGTTTCTCTATGGCGTCAGTGATTCAGAAATGTCTGAATACCTAATTGTCGCATCAGCCAAGTCCGACGGTGGCGAGCCAAGCGGGCAAGTCGAAGCCGTTGTTCTTCCCACCACTGACCACAAATGCGGCCGCTGCTGGCGCCACCTGCCCGAAGTGACGGCAGACGGTGATCTGTGCGGGCGCTGTGACGGGGTGGTCAATGGCTGAGCGCCATCTGCGCCTTGGTTTTGGTCTGGCCATCCTCCTGTTCCTCGCGGATCAGGCGCTGAAGGCGGTCATGATTGGCCCGCTGGCGTTGCAGGCGGTGCAGCAGATTTACCTACTGCCGGTCCTCAACCTGACATGGGTTGAAAATTACGGCGTCGCGCTCGGCATGTTCCGCGCGGGCCATGATGCCGAACGCTGGATCTTGGTTGGCGTAACCAGCCTGATCGCGGGGGTCGTTTCGGTCTGGATTACGCGTGAAAAGAACCGCATGGACGTCATGGGCCTTGGCCTTGTTCTTGGCGGCGCACTGGGAAATATCGTGGACCGGGTGCGTTTCGGCTACGTCGTTGATTTCATCGATTTCCATATTGGCGGGTTCAGACCCTTTTTGGTCTTCAATCTTGCCGACGCGGCGATTACCATCGGAGTATTGTTGCTTCTGGCCCGTGCGTTTTTCACGCGCGATGCCAAAGCAGAAACGGAGACTGATAATGCGTAAGGTTATAGGTGTTGTGGCAGTCAGTGCGCTGCTTTCGGGCTGTGCCAGTGGCGGGCTGTTCAACCGCAAGTCTCCCGATGAGTTTCGGGTAACGCGTCTGGCGCCGCTCGTCGTGCCGCCAGATTTCGCACTCGTCCCGCCGGCCGCTGGCAGCCCACAGGCACAGGCAGCGGACAGCTCAACACAGGCCTTGCAGGCGATGTTCGGCGGACCCGCCGCCCGTTCGGCCGCTGAATCGACCACGTTGAATGCGGCAGGCAGTGCGCGCGCACAGCCGGGCATCCGATCCAACGCAGGGGATCCGGGCACAGACGTTGTCGATAAGGGTGCCACCACGCGCGACATTATCGCCGCACCGGAAGGCGATGGTCAGGCCGCGCGGACATCGACGCCGCAGTAACCATCTGCCGTGCGGACATAGAAAAAGGGCGGGGCCGCAAACACGGCACCCGCCCTTTTCTTATGTGACGTCATTGCGAGCGAAGCGCGGCAATCCAGCAAAATACAACATGGTGGATTGCCGCGGTGCAATCGCACCTCGCAATGACGGATCAAATGAAACTCAGATCAAGTCAATCAGAACGACACGCCAACCGAACCAAAGAGGCCGCCCTTGGCGATATCCCGGCCCGATGGGCTCAACAGCGCACCGGCAGCATAGCTGGTATCGACATAGTTGAGGCCAAGCGTGAACTTGCCCAAGGCGTAGGACGCGCCGACCGACCAGTCCGTATATTTGGAACCGCTCGACAGATAGCTGGCGGTGAAGGTGCGGCCAATGCCGGCGCTCAGGCTGATAGGCGTATTCGGAATCGAGCCTGATAGGCCAAAGTTCATGTAAAAGTTGTCCAGCTTCCCCGCGCCGAGCGAGAGACCCGCCTGCTTAGGCGAATAGAATGCGGCCAGCTTTGCGCTCACCGGACCAATTGTCTGCGACAAGCTGGTATAGAGCTCAAGGAAGTCCGAATTGGTGCCCGGCGTGATCTTCGAGGAACCCGGATAATAATAATACAAGCCACCCACATCGAGGGTCGTGGCGCCGAAGGTCTTCTTATAGCCGAGGATCAGATCGATTTCCTGATCGCTGCCAGCCGCGATGTATTCATCAACCGAAGACCCCCAAACGCCTGCATAGACGCCTGATGCGTGCGAAACGGTGACGCCGGCCTGAACCGCGAAATCCTTGTCGGTCTGCGTGAGGCCGCGGAAACGGTAATCGCTGACGACAGTGGCCGAACCCGAAACAGTGATGGCGGGTGTTTCGGCATCTTGCGCCAGTGCGGGCGTTGCAGAAAGAGCGAGAGCGAGGCCCAGGAGAGGGCGAGAGAACGTGCGCATGGGTAAACCCCTTGATAGTTGTTGCGTCGTTCCGCCTGCGTTGCTGTCTGATGCCTCTCTCTGATGCAAGATCAGGGGGCCGCAGTCACAGCGACACCCGAGTCATGCCGCCGCATTGTGCGATGCACAACAGAAAAATGACGTGTTTGTTGCATTCGCGCTTCAATCGTTGCGCAAAGGCCACACTCAACGCAGGTTTGCGCATGCCTTTTGCATGCGGGTGCAGGCATCCGTCAGGATCGCTTCCGATGTCGCGTAAGAGATACGGAACCCCGGCGAAAGCCCAAAGGCGCCGCCATGCACAGCCGCCACTTCAACCTCTTCCAGGAAGTAGTCGATCAGCTCTTCATCGGTTGAGATAACCTTGCCGCCCGGCGTCGACTTACCCATCAGGCCGGAGACATCTGGATAGACGTAGAAGGCGCCTTCAGGCGTCGGGCAATGCACGCCATCAATCTCGTTGAGCATCTTCACAACCAGATCGCGCCGTCCGCGGAAGCGTTCATTGCGGTCCTTGAGGAAGGACTGGTCCCCATTAAGCGCCGCTGTGGCCGCCGCCTGTGCGATCGAGCAGGGGTTCGACGTCGACTGCGACTGGAGCTTGGCCATCGCCTTGATCAGCCATTGCGGGCCACCGGCGAAACCGATGCGCCAGCCGGTCATCGAATAGGCCTTGGAACAGCCATTGACGGTCAGCGTGCGATCATAAAGTTCCGGGCAGACCTGCAGGATCGTGGCGAACGGCGTGTCGGCATACCAGACATGTTCATACATATCGTCGGTCAGCACCATCACCTGCGGGTGACGGACGAGCACATCGGCCAGACCCTTAAGTTCGGTTGCCGAATAAGCCGCACCCGTCGGGTTGGAGGGGGAGTTCAACAGCACCCAGCGCGTCTTGGGCGTGATCGCCGCTTCGAGCTGCGCAGGCGTAATCTTGTAATTCTGCATGGCGGGCGCGCCGATGAACACCGGCGTGCCGCCCGCAAAGGCAACGATATCGGGATAGCTGACCCAATAGGGCGCGGGGATGATGACTTCGTCGCCCGCATCGATAGTCGCGACCAGCGCGTTGAAGAGCGTGTGCTTGCCGCCCACGTTCACGCTGATCTGTGCAGGCGTATAATCCAGCCCATTGTCGCGCTTGAACTTAGCCTGGATCGCAGCCTTCAGTTCCGCCGTGCCGTCCACATTGGTATATTTGGTCTGCCCCTTGCGGATCGCCTCAATCGCGGCTTCCTTCACAAAGTCCGGCGTGTCGAAATCAGGCTCACCTGCCGACAGGCCGATGACATTCACGCCCTTTGCCTTCAGGTCCAGCACACGGCTCGTCATGGCGAGCGTGGCGGAGGGCTGGATACGGTCAAGGGCGGCAGATGTCGTGCGCATGGCTGGGCGCTTTCCTTCAAAGAGCTAAGAAAATTGCGGTGCGCCGCGCCTATAGGCAAGCAAGGCATTGGGAGCAACCGCTTGGGCGTTGTTTATGGTCAGGCGAGCCGGGCGGGAAGGATGCCGCGAATCGCGTTGCCGATATAAAATCCACCCGCAAGGTCTTCGGCCCGCAAGTCGGCTTCCTTGGCGCGGCCTGCCTCGATCAGTTCGGACCGCAGCGTCCCCGGCAGCAACCGGCGTGTCACAGGCGGCGTCAGCAGGACCCCGTCGCGTTCGACATAGAGCGTGGTGAAGCTGCCTTCGGTCAGAAAGCCCTCAGTATCGGTAAAGACGACTTCAAAAACCCCTGCCTTTGCTCGGGCCTCGTCATAAAAGGCTCGGTCGCTGGTTTTGTGGACGAGCCGGAAGTCATCGGCATTAACTGGCAAGGGCACGACAGCGACGGGCACCGGCCCCGATGGCGCAGGCGGCAGGCTCGAAATCTCAATAGCCACAGCGCCGCTTTTGGCCAGCAGCAGGCGGATGCGCTTGCCCTCCCGCAGGCGGAAGGTCGCGGCCTGCAATTCGTTGCGGACGGCATGGCGGTCAAACGCGAAATCAAACGCCTGCGCACTCGCCCGCATCCGCGCCATGTGCAGGTCGAGCCGCTCAATCCCCTGTTCGGGGTCAAACCGCATCGTCTCGATCAGGTCGAAGCAGCGCTGATCAGCCACAAACCGCCCCTTTGCCAGACATTCGGCCCATTCCTCTGCCACGCGGCTGTCGGCCACAATGCCGCCGCCCAAACCCAATGTGGCGACGGATTGCCCGGCTGGCAAATGGAGCGTCCGGATGGCGACATTGAACGCGGCATCGCCATTGGGGTCCACCCGACCAATGCTGCCGGTGTAGATGCCACGCGGCGTCTCTTCGACCGCATCAATCACTTCCATCGCCCGGATCTTGGGCGCGCCGGTGATGGAGCCGCAAGGGTAAATGGCGCGCAGCAGGTCTGCGGTCCCCAGGCCCGGTTGCAGGCGGGCCGTGACGGTCGAAATCATCTGATGGACCGTGGGATAGGTTTCGACTTTGAAGAGCTGCGGCACCTCAACCGAGCCCGGCTCTGCGACGCGCGACAGATCATTGCGGAGCAGATCAACGATCATGAGGTTTTCGGCGCGCTGTTTGGGGTCGCTTTGCAGCCGATCAATGAAGGCCGCATCCTCGTCCGGCGTTGCGCCGCGCGCAGAGGTGCCCTTCATTGGCTTGGTCGTCACCTTGCCCTCATGCAGCGCAAAAAAGAGTTCAGGCGAAAGCGAGAGGAGCCAGTCTTCGCCGGTCCAAATGACACCACCAAAGCCCGCCTTCGCCCGGCTGCGCAGCCCGGCATAAAGCGCGAGCGGGTGCCCGGCGGTGGACACCTCTGCCCGGATGGTCAGATTGGCCTGATAAATGTCCCCCGCCGAAATGAGCGCCTGAACCTTGGCCAAGGCCGCGTCATAGCCCGCCCGGTCAATCTTCGGGCGCGGCACCCCGGCCCAGCCGCCTGCGGCATCGGGAAGCAAGACAGGCACATCTTCAGGCGCAATGTCTTCATAGCCGTCAAACCGCCCAAACCAAGCAAGCGGCAAGCCAGACGGCCGCAGCCGATCCGCCAGACGGTCTTCCAGCAGCAGCCCCGCCTCATAGGTGAGGAACCCTGCCCAATGGGCGTCGCCTGTCGCCAACTGGTCCAGCAGATGGCCGAGGGACGCCGCATCATGCGCAGTCACAATCTCCAGCGGAGCGCGGTAAAGCCGCGCAGGCGTCGCCTTGCCGCTGCGCGCATCATCCAGAAGGACGAAGGGACTATCGGGGAGCCGGCCTGCCATGGCGCGCCTCTTGGCAGGCGGCGGCCGAAATTGCCAGTGCCCTGCTGTTTGGACGCGGGTCAAATGAGGGGCCTATCTGGGGCGGGAAGGAATGCCTTCTGGTCGGCGCTGCAATTCTACAAGCAGACATTGTTGGGGGAGTAGCAACTGATTTTCGCGCAGAGACGCAGAGGTAGGGGTTTCTTCTCAGCGTCCTCTGCGTCTTTGCGCGAACTCTTCTCCTCGTCACCCTGAACGTGTTTCAGGGTCCATGCCGCACGTCAGATGCATTGCTGGCTGGAGGGCATTCAAGTCCTATCTAGAGGCATGGATGCTGAAACAAGTTCAGCATGACGAAAGTGGGAGGCGCGCGCATTTGCGCCCTCCCCCGAACCTGCCTATATCACCCCAATGACCCAATATCAGATCGTCACCGATGACACCGTCCCCGTCCGTTCGGGCGCCATTCGCCTGCATGGGGCAGACGCCTTTGAAGGCATGCGCAAAGCGGGCAAGCTCGCAGCAGAAATCCTTGATGCGCTCGTGCCCTTCATCCAGCCGGGCGTGACGACACAGGCAATTGACGATCTGGTCCGCGAGATGACGTTTGATAATGGCGCTGTGCCCGCCACGCTCAACTATCGCGGCTATACGCACAGCTGCTGCACATCGATCAATCATGTCATCTGCCACGGCATTCCCAGCCCCAAGGCGTTGAAGAGCGGCGACATCGTCAATGTCGATGTCACCCCCATTGTCGATGGCTGGCATGGCGACACCAACCGTACTTATCTGGTCGGCGATGTGCCCATCAAAGCGCGGCGTCTGGTGGAAACCACATTTGAAGCGATGATGCTCGGCATCGAACAGGCCAAGCCCGGCAACCGTCTGGGGGACATCTCCCACGCGATCCAGACCCATGCCGAAAAGCAGCGCTTTGGCGTCGTCCGTGATTTTTGCGGGCATGGCATTGGCCGCCTGTTCCATGACGCGCCAGAGGTGGTCCATGTCGGTCGCCCCGGCACCGGGCCGGAGCTGAAGCCCGGCATGTTCTTCACCATCGAACCCATGGTCAATATTGGTCGCCCCGACTGCAAGGTGCTCGAAGACGGCTGGACAGCCGTAACGCGCGACCGGACCCTGTCGGCCCAGTTCGAACACACGATCGGCATCACCGAAACGGGCTATGAGATCTTCACCAAGAGCCTTGCCGGATTCGATTTGCCGCACCGTCCAGCTGGAAGCGATTCGCTGGCCTGACACCGTCCCGGCGCAACTAAATGTCGCGACGGTGAACCGTTGCTTAAATTTTAAGCGAACTTTGCTCAAATATTAAGCATAGGCCTGTCAGCCTGCCTGCTTTCCAAACAGCGTTGCGCGCGATTTCGCGGATCGCTTGCGCCTTTGCATTTGGCACGATTATTGAAGGCTAAAGCGCAACCATAAGGGCCAAGCCACGCCATGAAAAAGATCGAAGCGATCATCAAACCGTTCAAGCTCGATGATGTGAAGGAAGCCCTTCATGAAGTGGGCGTGTCCGGCATCACCGTGACTGAGGCGAAAGGCTTTGGCCGTCAGAAGGGCCACACCGAACTGTATCGCGGCGCTGAATATATCGTCGACTTTCTGCCCAAGGTGAAGCTGGAGGTCGTCGTGGACGACGCGCTGGCCCCGCGCGTGGTGGAAGCCATTGCAGCGGCCGCCCAAACCGGTCGCATCGGCGACGGCAAAATCTTCGTCATCCCCGTGGAAAGTGCATTGCGCATCCGCACCGGTGAAAAAGACAGCGACGCCATCTGAATTTTCGCATTCCCCGGCCTGGGCATTCCCGGGCGGGGCCACCAACAGTCCGATTTTAATCAAGGAAGGTAACTAGAAAATGGCCACTCCGGCAGACATTCTGAAGCAGATCAAGGACCAAGACATCGAGTGGGTCGACCTCCGTTTCACCGATCCTAAGGGCAAGTGGCAGCACCTCTCCATGTGCGCCGGCGTGATGGGTGAAGACGAGTTGACCGACGGTCTGATGTTCGACGGATCGTCGATCGAAGGCTGGAAGGCCATCAACGAATCCGACATGATCCTGAAGCCTGACCTCGACGCCGTTTATGTTGATCCGTTCAGCGCGACGCCGATGATGATCATCTTCTGCGACATCGTCGAACCGTCAACGGGCGAACTCTATTCGCGTGACCCGCGTTCGACCGCCAAGCGCGCCGAAGCTTACCTCAAGTCGACCGGCATCGGTGACACCGTCTATGTCGGCCCGGAAGCCGAATTCTTCATGTTTGACGATGTGAAGTTCGAAAACGGCTACAACACCAGCTATTACAAGCTCGACGATATCGAACTGCCGACCAACACCGGCACGCACTATGACAGCGGCAACCTTGGCCACCGTCCGCGCGCCAAGGGCGGCTACTTCCCCGTAGCGCCCGTCGATTCGGCACAGGACATCCGCGCTGAAATGGTGTCGACCATGCTCGAAATGGGCTTGCCGTGCGACAAGCACCACCACGAAGTGGCAGCAGCGCAGCACGAACTGGGTCTGACCTTCGGCACGCTGACGCAGACCGCCGATCGCATGCAGATCTACAAGTATGTCGTCCACATGGTTGCGGAAGCTTATGGCAAGACGGCCACGTTCATGCCGAAGCCAATCAAGGAAGATAACGGCTCGGGCATGCACACCCACTTCTCGATCTGGGAAAAGGGTCAGCCGCTGTTCGCCGGTAACGGCTATGCCGGTCTGTCGGAAATGTGCCTGTTCTTCATCGGCGGCGTCATCAAGCACGCCAAGGCGATCAACGCGTTCTCCAACCCATCAACCAACAGCTACAAGCGTCTGGTTCCGGGTTATGAAGCCCCCGTTCTGCTCGCTTACTCGGCGCGCAACCGTTCGGCTTCGTGCCGCATCCCTTATGGTGCGGGTGCCAAGGCGAAGCGCGTTGAAATCCGCTTCCCCGATGCGATGGCCAACCCTTATCTGTGCTATTCAGCGCTGATGATGGCCGGTCTCGACGGCATTCAGAACAAGATCCACCCGGGCGATGCCATGGACAAGAACCTCTATGATCTTCCGCCGGAAGAACTGGCCCAGGTTCCAACTGTCTGCGGTTCGCTGCGTGAAGCTCTTGAATCGCTTGAAGCCGATCACGCCTTCCTTCTGAAGGGCGACGTGTTCAGCAAGGAACAGATCGACGCCTATATCGACATCAAGATGGGCGAAGTCGCGCGTTGGGAAATGACCCCATCGCCGGTCGAGTTCGACATGTACTACAGCGCGTAAGACCTTGATCGCCAGAGGCTGACCCAGCCTCTCTGGCGTGAATCATGGTCTCACCATAAGCGCTTAGCGGTTCCGTCTAACGGACAGCAGGACGCCCGGGGGGAAACCTCCGGGCGTTTTGTTTTGGGGCAGAGAGCCCTTGTCACGCACTGGGCCAGTCGGCACACACACTCCAAATGCTATCGGAGACGCACATGACCCGCACCTTCACCCGCCCTATTGCCCTTGGCCTGCTGCTGTTCTTGGCAATGCCCGCGTCCGCCGCTTTGACGCCTGCTGAAACGAAGATGGCCGCAACAGTCGATGCTGAATATGAACGCACCGTCGGTCTGCTCGAACGGCTGGTGAACCAGAATTCCGGATCGATGAACCTCGAGGGCGTGGAGATCGTCGGGCGGATGATGCGGGCAGAGCTGGAGCCTTTGGGCTTTAAGGTGGACTGGGTGCCGATGACGGCGGCCAAGCGCGCGGGGCATCTGATCGCGACCAAAAAGGGCAAGGCCGGGACCAAGCGTATGCTGCTCATCGCGCATCTCGACACGGTGTTTGAAAAGGATTCGCCGTTCCAAAGCTTCAAGCGCCTGACCAAGGCGGGCGTCGATGAAGCCGAAGGGCCGGGCGCCGGCGATGACAAGGGCGGCATGGTCACCATCGTGGCAGCCCTGCGCGCGATGAAGGCGGCAGGCACGCTGAAAGACGCCAATATCGAAATCCATATGACCGGCGATGAAGAGGATTCAGGCGACCCCATTTCGATTGCCCGCGCCGACCTGATTGCGGCCGGCAAGCGGTCTGACGCGGCGCTCGATTTTGAAGGGCTGGTGCGCGAGGATGGCCGCGATATGGGGTCGATCGCGCGGCGCTCCTCCAACAGCTGGACGCTGACCGCGACTGGCAAATCCGGGCATAGCTCCGGCATCTTCAGCGCAGCGGCAGGCGACGGCGCGATCTATGAGATCAGCCGGATCATCACCCGTTTCCGCAGCGACCTTCCCGAGCCGAACCTCACCTTCAACGTGGGGCTGATCGCAGGCGGGCAGGAGGCTTCGCTCGATGCCGATGGCGTGCGCGCGTCGGCCAAGGGCAAGACCAACATCATCCCCGGCATCGCGATTGCGCGCGGCGATTTCCGCACACTCTCGCAGGAGCAGACCGAGCGGGTGAAAGCGAAAATGCAAGCCATTGTCGCCGCACACGCCCCGCTGACATCGGCGACCATCACCTTTGAACAAGGCGGCTATCCCGCCATGGCGCCGACCCCGGGCAACAAGGCGCTGCTCGACAGGCTGAACGTCATCAACGCCGATATGGGCCTGCCCGAAATGCCGGTGCTTGATCCGCTGAAGCGCGGGGCCGGCGATATTTCCTTTGTGGCCAATGATGTCGATAGCATTGCGGGCCTCGGACCCTATAGCCGCGGCGACCACGCGCCGGGCGAAACGGTCGATCTACTCAGCATCAAGACGCAGGCCAAACGCGCTGCCATCATGATGTCACGGCTTTCGCGCGAAAAGCGCTGACGGCGCGTTGTCTGCGCGAAAAGAGATGCGTTGGGCGTTGACGTTTACGTAAAAAGTCCCACATCGAAACCTGATCATCGCGCCTGCGACTCACGAGATTCGACTCACAAGATTCGACCTACGACACTCAAGGAGAGAGACATGGACAGCTATCTGAAGAACTACATTAACGGCCAGTGGGTCGACAGCATCGGTGGCAAGCGCCATCAGGTGATCTCGCCTTCGACCGAAGAAGCCTGCACTGAAATCGTGCTCGGCACCAAGGCCGATGTGGACGCAGCCGTCGCCGCCGCCAAGGAAGCCTTCAAGACCTTCAGCCAGACGACCCGCGAAGAGCGTATCGCCCTGATGGAGCGTGTCGTTGTCGAATATAAGAAGCGCGCCGGTGATC
>JBBATT010000004.1:0-21198 GCA_040398605.1 Chakrabartia sp. | reverse complement strand
GCCGCGCAGCAGGAAGCGCAGTCGATGATCAACCAGGCGAACACCTATTCGCAGCAAGTCACCCAGCGCGCGCTGGGTGAGGCGCAGTCGTTCGACAAGGTCTATGAGCAGTATCGGCTTGCGCCGGGCGTCACGCGCCGCCGCATGTATTATGAAACGATGGAGCAGGTGTTGGGCAAGCTGGACAAGACGATTGTCGAAACTCCGGGCGTCATGCCGTATCTGCCGCTCCCCGCCGCTGCACGGAAGGCACCCGAACCGCCTGCCGCTGCTGCAACACCGGGGGCACCGCGATGATCGAGCGTCTTCTCCGCAATCCGGCAGGGCTGGCCTTCCTCGCCCTTGCCATCGTTATCCTGATCGGGTCGACCGTCTCCTTCGTGCCGGAAACGCGGCAGGGCGTCGTCGTCCGCTTTGGACAGCCGGTGCGCATCATCAACGCCTATAAGACGGGCGAGAATTTTGGCGCGACGGGCGCGGGCGTCATCGTGCGCATTCCGTTTGCCGAAAAGATCCAGTGGCTCGACAAGCGGGTCCAGTCGATCGACATGGATGAGCAGGAAGTGCTCTCAACCGACCAGCTACGCCTGCAGGTTGATGCCTTTGCCCGCTATCGCATCGTTGACCCGCTGAAGATGTACAAGACAGCGCGGACAGAAGAACGCTTGAGCGATGCTCTGCGTCCGTTGCTTGGTTCCTCCCTGCGCAACGAACTCGGCAAGGAGCCCTTTGCGGCGCTGCTGAGCCCGGAACGCGGGCAGGTGATGGCTAACATAAAGGACGGCCTGAACCGCGAAGCGCGGCAATATGGGGCAGAAGTCATCGATGTCCGCATCAAGCGGGCTGATCTTCCCAAGGGCGCGACGCTCGAATCCGCATTTGAACGGATGCGCACGCGCCGTCAGCAGGAAGCGGGCACCAAGCGCGCTGAAGGCTGGAAGACCGCACAGGTCATCCGGGCAACCGCCGACGCTGAAGCTGCAAAAATCTATGCCGCCGCTTTTGGCAAGGACCCGCAATTCTATGATTTCTACCGGGCGATGCAGTCCTACAAGACGACCTTTGGCGTTGATGGGACCAAGCAGACAGGATCGACCAACCTGATCCTTTCGCCGGGCAATGACTATCTCAGGGAGTTTCGTGGGGGACAATAAGACTGATTGAACAGACACTTCTGTTCAATTTCGGTTCAGGCCCATCACGCCATTCCGCACATGGGATGTTGTGATGAACGCGAAGATTTAAGAAGGAATTTTATAGTGCGTTACGCTTATGCAATGACGGCTGCGATGCTGCTGGGCGGGACTACCGCCACTCTTGCGCTGCAATCGCCGGCCGCCTCCCAAGAGGCTCAAAATGAGCCCGGCACCATGACAGCAGCCTCTGCTCCGCGCCCCGGTGCGCCGATGAGCTTTGCTGATCTTGCAGCCCGCCTCCAACCTGCGGTGGTCAACATTTCCACCACACAAAAGGTGCAGGTCGCCAACAATAATCCCTTCGCAGGTACGCCTTTTGGTGATCTGTTTGGCGGCGGCAACAACAATAGCGGTCGCCCGGTAACGCGCGAGGCGCAGTCGCTCGGCTCTGGCTTTGTCATCTCAGCAGACGGCTATATCGTCACCAACAACCACGTCGTCTCTCCGGGACAGCGCGGGGCGGCGGTCAGCTCGATCACAGTGACCTTCCCTGACAAGACCGAATATCCGGCCAAACTGATTGGCCGTGATCCGACATCGGACCTCGCTGTGCTGAAGATCGAAGGCAAGAACCTGCCCTTCGTGAAATTTGGCGATAGCGCCCGCACCCGCGTGGGCGATTGGGTTGTGGCTATCGGCAATCCCTATGGCCTTGGCGGCACAGTGACCGCAGGGATCGTCTCGGCGCTCCACCGCAATATCAATGGCGGGCCGTCGGACCGCTATATACAGACGGACGCGTCCATCAATCAGGGCAATTCCGGTGGCCCGATGTTTGACATGAACGGCAACGTCATTGGCATCAACACCGCCATCTTCTCGCCCACGGGCGGCAATATCGGCATTGGCTTTGCCATTCCGGCAGAAGTCGCAGCGCCGGTGGTGGAAACGCTGCGCAGCGGTGGCCGTGTGAAGCGCGGTTACTTGGGCGTCGGCATCCAGCCCTTGGATGAAGGTGCAGCCGATGCGCTCGGCCTGCCCAAGAACAGGGGTGAACTTATCGCCCGCGTCGAACCTAATGAAGCGGCGGCCAAGGCCGGCATTCGCGAAGGCGATGTGGTCGTGAAGGTCAATGGCAGCGAAGTCACGCCAGACCAGACCCTGTCCTTCCTGATCGCCAATAGCCCCGTTGGCGCGCGCGTGCCGATTGAAGTCATCCGCGGCGGCAAGCGCCAGACCTTTACGGCGGTGCTTGGCGAACGCCCGTCGGAAGATAAGCTGGCCTCCATCGGCCAAGGTGAGTCCGGCCTCGACCCCGAAGATGATCAGACGGCCGAGAATGCGACGAAGGAGTCGCTCGGCTTGGCAGTTGAAACATTGACGCCGGAGATTGCCCGCGCGTTGCGGCTCAACCCGGCGCCACGCGGCATCGTGATCGGCGCGGTTGATCCGTCAAGCGACGCGGGCGGCAAGGGCCTGCAGCGCGGGGACATCATCTTGTCTGCCAACCAGCAGCCGACGACGTCACCGGAAGATCTGAACGCCATCACCGCAGCCGCCAAAAAGGCAGGGCGCAACAACGTTCTCCTCTTCATCCAGCGCGGCAGCAACCCGCCCCGCTACATTGCGGTGAAGTTCAAGTAACCCGAATTCCCTGGCAGGGACATGGGGCGGTAGGAGCAATCCTGCCGCCCTTTTTTCATGGGCAACCGATGGGGCCCATCTGTCCTTCCCGCCAAAGCGGGGATGACACGGCAGGTGATCACCCGAACGGCACAACCTTATTGTCGGCATCATGCCCGATATCCGCTCGACACAAACGGAGAGAGAACCTCCGAGGCGAAAGGCACCGCATTCTCCGTCTCGTCATGCTGAACTTGTTTCAGCATCCATGCCTCCAAAGGCGGGCTATGGCCGGCCGTTAGAAAGTTTGCCCACCATCACGGCATGGATCCTGAAACAAGTTCAGGATGACGCACTCGGACATCACCCGAACGGCACAACCTTATTGTCGGCATCATGCCCGATGTCCGCGCGGCCCAGCCAGGCGATGCCGACCTTAGCGCACCAGTGACGCGCAACCTCTTCTTCATTCAGGACAAAGTCTGGATCGTTATCGGGCACGTCGCTGCATCGGCCCAGTTGAAGCCCAGCCACTGCTCGGATGCCGGGGTGGCTTGTCACATGAAACAGGCTGCGGTCGATGCGGTACATATACTCACCCACCTCTTCCACCATCAGGACATGGTCGGTGAGATCAGGCTGGAGCGGGGTGCCGATCAATTGGCTCAACACAGTGAGGTTGAAGGCCGCACGTTTGACAGATGGACTGGCGTCCGCATCTAATGCAGGCGCTTTGCCCGTCATCAACCAATTGAGGCCGCGCAGGACAGCCGCCTCCCCGCCCGTCCGCTTCAGGTCGCTGGGCATTGGGCCATGCGCCACCTGCCCGATGCCACGCGCATAGAGCCCAGCGAGAAGAAAGCCTCCATCCGAATAGCCGAGATAGCGTTTATCCGCCGCCGCTGATGTCAGCCGTGCCAAAGCATCCTCTGCCATGCGGTTGGCACCATAGCCGCCGCGCGCAAACCAGACCGCGTCAATCGACGGATCATTCGCCATCTCCACAAAGGCATCGGCGCGCGCCGCATCCGGCCCGGCAAAATGGCCTTCGGACAAGAAACATTGGGGATGGATCACCAATTCCGGCGCGTCGTCCCCCAGCGCCTCCCGCAGCAACACCGGCAACCGGTCCGCCACCACATCTTCCAGCCGACAAGACGGCGCGACAATTCCAATACGCACGTGACGTCCCCTTAGCGATCAAGCCGCACGTTCTGGAACGTGTCACACCGGTCAGGGTCGCCGGTATCCAGCCCGCGCTTCAGCCACGCCATGCGCTGTTCGGCAGAGCCATGGGTGAAGCTTTCGGGCACAACGCGGCCTTGGGCGGCCTTTTGCAGAACATCATCGCCAATGGCATGGGCGGCACGCAGGCCTTCTTCCAGATCGCCCGGCTCCATCCGCTCCTTATTCTTCGCGGCCCAAACGCCGGCATAGCAATCTGCCTGCAACTCCATCGCCACCTGCAGTTTATTGCCCTCCACTTCGCTGGCGCGCGATTGATATTGGCGGACCTGATCGGCAATGCCGGTTAGATATTGAA
This sequence comes from Chakrabartia sp., assembly GCA_040398605.1. Taxonomy (GTDB): domain Bacteria; phylum Pseudomonadota; class Alphaproteobacteria; order Sphingomonadales; family Sphingomonadaceae; genus Aquisediminimonas. The sequence continues at coordinate 16,896 of JBBATT010000004.1, read as the reverse complement.
TGTGATGCCCCACTTCATGCGCGATGACATAGGCCTGCGCAAAATCCCCCGCCGCGCCAAAGCGCTGCGAGAGTTCGGCATAAAAATCAGTGTCGAGATAAATGCCCTGATCCGCAGGACAATAAAACGGCCCCATTGCCGATTGCGCCGCACCACAGCCCGACCGGCCCTGCCGCGTGTAAAACACAATCTTGGGTTCGGTATACTTCCCCGGCGGAAAGGCCTTCGCCCATGTGTCATTGGCGGAGGCGAGCACCTGACAGCTGAACTTGCTCGCGGCATTCACGTCACAGGCTTGCGCGCCGGTCTGACCGACGGGGGCCTGCTGCGTCTGTTCAACAGGCGCAATCTGTCCGCCGCCGCCAATAATCTGCCAAGGGTCGATCCCAAGCTTCGGCCCGATCAGAAATAAGGCCAGCAGCAAGACGACCGTTCCGCATCCCATGCGCCCGCCCCCCAGCGACAACATTCCGCCGCCACCCATGGGAGAGCCTCGCCCGCCTGATCCGCGCTGATCCTCAACATCGACGCCCGATGTATCAATATCGTCTAGACGCATGGCCCGCTCCCGCTCTTCATGCGAAAGACATTGCACCGCAGCCGCGCCTGATGCAATCGCAGGCACCTAACCAACGGGAGTTTCACATGATCCTCAAGGGCAAGACCGCGCTGATCACCGGGTCCACATCAGGAATTGGGGCCGCCTGCGCGACAGCGCTTGCCGCCGAAGGGGCCTCCGTCATGATCAACGGCTTTGGCGATGCGGCCGCCATTGAGGCACAGCGCGCCGCGCTTGAGGCCACAAGCGGCGCCAAGGCGATCTGGTCCGGTGCGGACATGACCAAGCCTGATGAGATCGCCGCGATGGTGCAGACATGCCATGACGAATTGGGCGGGCCAGACATCCTCATCAACAATGCCGGCATCCAGCATGTCGCCCCCTTGGACGAATATCCGTTGGAGAAATGGGATCAGCTGATTGCCATCCTGCTGTCGGCACCCTTCCACGCGATGCGGGCCGCGCTGCCCTTCATGAAAGAAAAGGGCTGGGGCCGGATCATCTCCACCGCCTCTGCCCATTCGATGGTCGCGAGCCCCAATAAGTCCGCCTATAATGCCGCCAAGCACGGCCTGATGGGCCTGACCCGGACGGCTGCCCTGGAGGTCGCGCAAAAGGGCATCACGGTGAACTGCATTTCACCGGGCTATGTCTGGACGCCGCTGATCGAAAACCAAATCCCCGACACAATGAAAACGCGCGACATGACCCGCGATCAGGTGATCAATGATGTGCTGCTGGGCGCCATTCCGCAAAAGCAGTTCGTCATGCCCAACCAGATCGCCGCCATGGCGCTGTTCCTCTGCCGCGATGAAGCCAGTGCGGTAACCGGCGCCAACATGGTCGTCGATGGCGGCTGGACGGCGCAATAGCATCAATCAACCGTCATTCCGGCGGAGGCCTCACACCTCTACCGCTCACCCTGAGCTTGTCGAGCCGAAGGCGACCGAAGGTCAACGGTCGTCCTAGACTGTTCACAGAAGGAAAAGGACAGCCCTTCGACAGGCTCAGGGCAAACGGAGATTCAAGCGCCCATTGCGCTTTCCCTGTCATTCCCGCGAATGCGGGAATCCATGGCCATCGTCGCATGTGGATCCCCGCTTTCGCGGGGATGACATTAATGTTGGAGCTTTAGGCCGCCCGCATATCCGGTGCCGTCGCTTCTGCCGTCAGCATCGCGATCGCTTCATCAAGCGTCATGATCCTCTGCCCGTCAGAGCCGAGTGTGCGGATGGCGACTTTGCCTTCTTCGGCTTCGCGCATGCCAACGACCAACAGGTGCGGCACCTTCGCCAGTGAGTGTTCGCGCACCTTATAGTTGATCTTCTCGTTGCGCAGATCGGTCTCGACCCGCAGGCCCGCGGCGGTGAGCTTCTCAGCAACCGCCTCTGCATAGCCGTCCGCATCCGACACGATGGTCGCAACCACAGCCTGCACCGGTGCCAACCAGCTCGGGAAGCGACCGGCATAATGCTCGATCAAAATACCGATGAACCGCTCATAGGAGCCGAAGATCGCACGGTGGAGCATGACGGGGCGATGCTTTTCGCCATCCTCCCCCACATAGCTCGCATCCAGACGTTCCGGTAGAACGCGGTCTGACTGAATGGTGCCGACCTGCCAGGTGCGGCCGATGGCGTCGGTCAGATGCCATTCGAGCTTTGGCGCGTAGAAGGCACCTTCGCCGGGCAGTTCTTCCCAGCCATATTCAGCGGTAGCAAGGCCTGCGCGGGCGACCGCATCACGCAGTTCATTTTCAGCCTTGTCCCAATCGGCATCGCTGCCGAAGCGCTTTTCAGGGCGCAGGGCGAGTTTGATCGAATAGGTGAAGCCGAAATGCTTGTAGATGCGGTCGGCAAGCGCGCAGAAATCCTGCACTTCCGCGACGATCTGGTCTTCACGACAGAAGATGTGGGCATCATCCTGCGTGAACTGGCGCACGCGCATCAGGCCATGCAGCGCGCCGTGCGGTTCGTTGCGGTGGCAGCAGCCATTTTCGTAAATGCGCAGCGGCAGATCACGATAGCTCTTAATGCCCTGCCGGAAGATGAGGACGTGTGCCGGGCAGTTCATCGGCTTCAGCGCCATCCAGTCGGCCTCACCCGAAATCACCGGGCCTTCATCGTCGACATTCGGCACTTCGTCGGGGATGACGAACATGTTTTCGCGATACTTGCCCCAATGGCCGGACTGTTCCCACTGGCGGGCGTCCATCACCTGCGGCGTCTTCACTTCGCGATAGCCCGCGCCGTCGATGGCACGGCGCATATACGATTCCAGCTCGCGCCAGATGCGATAACCATTGGGATGCCAGAAGACCGAGCCATGCGCTTCGGACTGAAGGTGGAACAGGTCCATCTCCGCACCCAGACGGCGGTGGTCCCGCTTGGCGGCTTCTTCAAGCCGCGTTAGATGCGCGTCGAGCTGCTTCTTGTTGAGCCAGCCGGTGCCATAGACACGGCTGAGCTGGGCATTGTTCTGATCACCGCGCCAATAAGCGCCCGACACGCGCGTCAGCTTAAACGCCTGTGGGTCCAGCTTGCCGGTCGAGGCCAGATGCGGCCCGCGGCACATGTCCATCCAGTTATCGCCCGACCAATAGACGCTGAGTTCCTCGCCTTCGGGAAGTTCGCCTGCCCATTCGGCCTTGAAGGTCTCACCCTCGGCGGTCCAGCGCGCGATGAGATCGGCACGGCTCATCACTTCGCGGCGGAGCGGCTTATCAGCGGCGATAATCTCACGCATCTTCGCTTCGATGGCCGGCAGATCATCCTCGGTGAAGGGACGCTGCGGCGCAAAGTCGTAATAGAACCCATCATCGGTCGACGGACCAAAGGTGATCTGCGTACCGGGGAAGAGCGCCTGCACGGCTTCTGCCAATATGTGCGCAAAGTCATGCCGGGCGAGATCGAGCGCATCGGCTTCATCGCGCGATGTGACGAGCGCAAGTTCGCTATCGCCGTCAAAGGGCCGCGTCATATCGCGCAACTCGCCGTTCACGCGCGCGGCAATCGCTGCCTTCGCAAGGCCGGGGCCAATGGCGGCGGCGACATCGGCAGGGGTTGAGCCCGCGGCCACATCGCGCACGGAACCATCGGGAAGGCTGATTTTAAACATCTGGGTCATGGCGGGAGCCTATGCCCTGTGGAACGCCATCAATCAACCGGAGGGTGAAGCTTGTTGTAACCCCATAAACGTCACCCCAGCGAAGGCTGGGGTCTCCTGACTTGGTGCACGAGATGCCAGCCTGCGCTGGCATGACGAGCGGCTGTTAAACAACCCGTCTTAAGGCACCAATACCGTATCTTGCGCCGCTGCCAGCGTCTTGGGATAATCCAGCGTGTAATGCAGCCCGCGGCTTTCCTTGCGCTGCAGGGCGGAGCGGATGATGAGGTCCGCGACCTCCACCAGATTGCGCAGCTCGATCAGGTCAGGCGTCACGCGGAAGTGGCTGTAATAATCTTCCACCTCCTGCTTGAGCAGATCAATCCGATGCTTTGCGCGTTCCAACCTTTTGGTCGTGCGCACGATGCCGACGAAATTCCACATGAAGTGCCGGATCTCGCGCCAGCATTGCTGGATGACGACTTCCTCATCACTGTCCGTCACGCGACTTGAATCCCAAGGGCGGATGGCAGGGGGCGGCGGCAGGCTGTCCCAATGCGCGTCGATATGCGCGGCGCAGGCATCGCCAAAGACAAGACATTCCAGTAGCGAATTGGACGCAAGGCGATTGGCCCCGTGCAGGCCCGATTGCGTGACTTCACCCGCCGCATAAAGGCCGGGTGCATCGGTGCGGCCATCCATGTCCACCAGAACGCCGCCGCACGTATAATGCTGCGCGGGCACGACCGGGATTGGTTCCTTAGTAATGTCGATGCCAAGGCCCAGCAGCTTTTCATATATGTTCGGGAAATGCTCCCGCACAAAGGCCGGGTCTTTGTGGCTGATATCGAGGTGGACGAAATCGAGGCCCAGCCGCTTGATCTCATGGTCAATGGCACGCGCCACAATGTCACGCGGGGCAAGTTCACCGCGTTCATCAAAGCGGGGCATGAAGCGTTCGCCCGTGGTCGGGATGATGAGATGCCCGCCCTCGCCACGCACAGCCTCTGTAATCAGGAAGTTTTTGACCTCCAGATTGTAAAGGCAGGTCGGGTGGAACTGCATGAATTCCATGTTGGAGATGCGGCATCCCGCCCGCCAGGCCATCGCAATGCCGTCGCCTGTCGCGCCGCGTGGGGCGGTGGAATAGAGATAGGTGCGCCCCGCCCCACCACAGGCGAGGATCGTCGCCCGTGCGGTGAAGGTCTCCACCTTCCCTGTCTTGCGGTTGAGCGCATAGACGCCGTGGATGCGTCCGCTCGTTGAAAAGCGTTCCTGATGGCGGCCCATGATGAGGTCGATAGCCACCCGATCGGGCACCAGCGTGATATTGGGATGGTCGCGCGCCGCCTTTTCAAGTGCCTGCTGCACGGCCAAGCCCGTCGCGTCATTCACATGGACGATGCGGCGGTGTGAATGCCCGCCTTCGCGTGTCAGATGCCAGTGCTTGTCCGCCCCCAGATCAAAAGGCACGCCAAGATCGGCAAGCCGCTCAATCGCTTCCGGTGCTTGGGCGACAACATGTTCAACCGTCGTGCGGTTGTTGAGCCCCGCACCCGCGATCATGGTGTCTTCGACATGGCTTTCAAAGGTGTCGGTCGTTTCAAGAACAGCGGCAATCCCGCCCTGCGCCCAACTCGTCGCGCCGTCGGATATCGCGCCCTTGGCAAGGACGATGACCTTCTTGTCCTGCGCCAGTTGTAACGCCGCCGTCAGTCCGGCCGCACCCGACCCGATGATGAGAACGTCGCCGTCCACTCCCCTCAGGCCGCCCGCGTGAGATTGAGGAAGACATCCTCCAGATCGGGTTCCCGCGTCGACACATCGGCAATGCCATATCCGGCGGCCTGCACCGCACCGAGTACGTCGCCTGCATTGGCGATGGCTTTGGAATAGGTGATCGTCAGAACACGCCCAGCGGTCAGGTCAATCTTCTGGAACAGCGGCGAAGAAGGGGGTGTCGCCATATCCCGGTCGACCGTGACCTCAACAATCTTTTCCTGCGCCATGTTCACCAGTTCGCGCGTCGGCTTGTTCGCGATCACTTGGCCATGGTTGATAATGGCGATGCGTTCACAAAGTTCTTCGGCTTCTTCGAGATAATGCGTGGTCAATACGATCGTCACGCCGCGCCGGTTCAATTCGCGCACATATTCCCAAAGCTGCTGACGCAATTCAATGTCAACGCCGGCGGTCGGTTCATCGAGCACGAGGATCGGCGGGGAATGGACCATCGCCTTGGCCACCAGCAAACGCCGCTTCATCCCGCCTGAAAGCGTGCGGGCATAAGCCTGCGCCTTGTCTTCCAGGTGGACCGCCTTCAGCAGCTCCATCGACCGGCGCTGCCCCTTTTTGACGCCATAAAGGCCCGCGGCGTTCTCCAGCGTCTCGAACGGCGTAAAGAAGGGATCGAACACGATTTCCTGCGGAACAATGCCAATCGAGTTCTTGGCATTGCGCGGATGGGCATCAATATCAAAGCCCCAGATGCTGGCATGGCCGCCGGTCTTGGTCACAAGGCCTGCAAGGATGTTGATGAGCGTGGATTTCCCCGCGCCATTGGGCCCCAGGAGCCCAAAAATGGAGCCACGCGGCACGTCGAAAGACACGCCTTTCAGAGCCTGCTTTCCGCCTGCATAGGTCTTTTCAACTTTGTCGATAACGATGGCTGCTTCACTCATGCACAAGGCTCTAGCGCCAAGCGAGCGAAGGAGAAAGGGCTGACACACCCCGCACGGCTCAGCCGGCAAAACGGCGGCCGCCCTCATTTATATCCATTATGATGATTTATCGGGGCCTTTTCGCCTTTGTTTACCTTCGCCGACTAGGAAAGCGGCAGGGGAATGCTGATTTTAATGACACCGATTCGGTTTTATCTTGGGATTTTGGCGGCTTTGGGGGGCCTCGTCCTGCCTAGCATGACACATGCTAGGCAGGCGAATGGCCGCGCCGAAATTGCCGTGCTGCAGACCTTGTCCTTCATCAAGATTGACGATTTGGAATTCGGCAACATCATTGCCGGGCCGACAGCAGGAACGGTGACCGTCTCCCCCTTCGGTGTGCGGACCACGACCGGCCCCATCACAGCGATTGGGGGCGGCTTTCAGCAGGCGCAATTTGGCGGCCGCGGCGCGCCCAACCAAAATCTGCTCATCTCCATGACGACCAACACCGTGACGCTGCGGCGCACCGTCGGCACGCAGACCATGATTGCAGATACATTCATCATTGGCAGCACGCCCACACAACCGCTGAACACGACCGTCCGGCAATTCCGGATCGGATCAGCCACCGGCGTGTTCCAGTTCGGCGTCGGCGCGCGGCTGAATGTCGGGGCCAATCAGGCGCCAGGTGTCTATTCGGGCACCTTCCGCGTGACCCTGATTTACCAATAGTCTTCTGCACACTCCACGTTGCAAGCAGCATCGGCGCTTGCTATCCGGTGCGCCATGATCAGTCAGCCCGAAACCGTCCGTGTCACTTCCCGCCGCGTCTCTTGCGATGGGGCGACGGATATTCCCGGCGGCGCCGCGCTGGGCCATCCACGCGTCTGGCTGGAGATTGACGAAAAGGGCTTTGTCGATTGCGGCTATTGCGACAAGCGCTTCATCCTGGCCCATGGTCCGGCTGACCAAAACTAAGCCGCCTTCAAGAAAACGAACGCTGCGTGCGCCTTAACCATCTAAGGTGAGGCGCAGGTCACCGCATCTGCGCTATATCTGACGCGCAATGAACCGAGTCTGGTCCCAAACTGCCTCTGCCTTGGCCGCGAGCGTCACGCTCGGCACGGCCCCCTGCGCCTTTGCCCAATCGACGACCGGCACCATCAGCACGACCATCGTGCCGCGCCTGTCGCTTGTTAAAACATCGGACCTCGACTTCGGTCAGGTCATGGCGAGCAGCACCACGGCGGGCTCTGTCACCGTCACGCCAACAGGATCACGCTCAGCCGGCGGTGGTGCGACACTGGCGGGCGGCACCGCGACAGCCGGTGAATTTGCAGGCGCCGGGACACACAATCAGATCGTGATCTTTTCCTTTGGTGCGCCGTCCGTCTTGCTCACACGCACCAACGGCACCCAGACGATGAGCGTGGATAGCTTTACCTTGGGGGCAAGCACCGCAGGCGGCCTGAATGACCTCGGTGCCAGCGGTCGGTGGCGGATCATATCCAACAACGGCCTCTTCACGCTACCTGTTGGGGCAACGCTCCGCGTCGGGGCCGCGCAGACGCCCGGTGATTATCAAGGCACGTTCACCCTCACTGCTGTCTATCAATAGCCTCACATCCTCCCTATATCGGAGGCATGACGCTCATCACCGACCCCCGCCGCTTTCTCTATCACGATGGTCAGTTGGACCCGGACACCGCCCGCCGCGTGACCGCGCAGATGCTGTCCAAATGCGATGATGGGGAGCTTTACCTCCAATATCGCGCGTCAGAGAGCTTCGGCTTTGACGACGGTCGCCTGAAGACTGCCGATTATTCAACCGACGCAGGCTTTGGTCTGCGCGGTGTCTCAGGCGAGATGACGGGCTTTGCCCATGCCAATGAAATCAGCGAAGCCGCGATCCGCCGTGCGGGCGAAACGCTGACGCTGCTCGACCCAAGCAAAGGCGCGATGACTGCGGCCCCGCGCCAGAATAACCGGCACCTCTATACCGATGGCGACCCGATGGGCCTCATCCCCTTTGCGGACAAGGTCGCGCTCTGCCAGCAGATCGACGCTGCCGCCCGCGCGCGGGACCCGCGCGTTGTGCAGGTGTCGGTCGCTTTGTCCGCCAGCTGGAGCGTCGTTGAAATCGTCCGCGCCGATGGATTCGTCGCGCATGATGTCCGCCCGCTCGTCCGCCTCAACGTCAGCATCGTGGCCGAAGAAAACGGTCGGCGCGAAAGCGGCTATCATGGGCTTGGCGGTCGCTATCTCTATGACAAGCTGTTTGAACCGGCGACCTGGAACCGCTGCATTGATGAGGCGCTCGCCCAAGCGCTCGTCAATTTGCAGAGCGTCGATGCACCGGCCGGAGAAATGACTGTGCTCGTCGGCCCCGGCTGGCCCGGCGTGCTGCTGCATGAAGCGGTCGGCCACGGCCTGGAAGGCGATTTCAACCGCAAGGGCACCAGCGTCTTTTCCGGCCGCATCGGCGAACGTGTTGGCGCACCGGGCGTCACGGTCGTGGACAATGGCGCGCTCGAAGCGCGTCGCGGGTCGCTGTCCATCGATGATGAAGGCACGCCGACCGGTGAGACGGTGCTGATCGAAGACGGTATCCTCAAAGGTTATATGCAAGACCGGCTCAACGCGCGCCTGATGGGTGTGGAACCCACCGGCAATGGCCGCCGCGAATCTTATGCCCATGCGCCCATGCCGCGCATGACCAACACCTATATGAAGGACGGGCAGGACGACCCGGCCGAACTGCTGAGCCGCGTCAAGAACGGCATCTTCGCCAAAAGCTTTGGCGGCGGGCAGGTCGATATCGTCTCCGGCAAATTCGTCTTCACCTGCACCGAAGCCTATCTGGTGAAGGACGGGAAGATCGGCGCACCAGTCAAAGGCGCGACGCTCATCGGCGACGGCCCGACCGTGCTGACCAAGGTCACTGGCATCGGCAATGACATGGCGCTCGACGAAGGCGTCGGCATTTGCGGCAAGGGCGGGCAGAGCGTGCCCGCAGGTGTCGGACAGCCGACGCTACTGGTCGAAGGGCTGACCGTCGGCGGGACGGCGGCGTAGCTTTGGTCCCGTCATGCCAGCGCAGGCTGGCATCTCAGGTTCAAGAGATTCCAGCCTGCGCTGGAATGACGGACAAGCCTTGGCGCCCTCAGCAACTCCGCTTGCGATCATAAACGCGGCCGTTGCGGCTATTGAGATAATAGCAATAACCTTGATCATCGCGCATCCAGCGACGGCCCTTGGTCGTCAGCGCACCGACGGCACCACCGGCAACCGCGCCTGCCACAGCCCCTTCAATGGGGTTCACACCGCCGACAACAGCGCCAACAACCGCACCGCCGACCGCGCCAATGGCGGCGCCCCGTCCTGCGCCGCGCGCCGTGTCATTGTTGCGCATATCGGCACAGGCGCCCAGCGACACTGCCGCCAGCGCCATCATGCCGGTTGAAAGAAACTTCCGCATCATCCTGCTCCCAATGTCCGCGTCCGGAAGGCCGGACGTTCAAAAGGGAAACGGAGAACACCCGACACTTGTTCCCGCCACTTGTACCCGCAGGAACCGCGCGCTTAGGGCCAGACGATGATGAGGACGTTGCCCAGAAAAGTGAGGGCCGCTACGATCATCAGCCAGCCCTTGCGCGTTTCCTTGGCCCCGCGGATCAGGCGGATGCCGCCCCAGATAAGCACGGCGGTGGCAATGACGGCGAATGAGAGGATGGCTTCGGACATGTGTGCTCTCTAATTCGAAAGATTGCTGCGGACCACCTCTGTTTTTACCGCACGAACGGGTCGGGCGTCAGAATCATTGGGGGGATGGTATGACGACAGCCCCTAAAGACTCTCCGTCGCCCCGTGCTTGACACGGGGCTTGGCTTTTCCTCCAAATTCCAGCTTGGCACCAACCCTGGGCGCAGCGCTATCCGGCCAGCAGGGTCCGGACAACGGGCGGAGGTTAGCCCAGCCCCGTGTCAAGCACGGGGCGACGCTGTTGGAACGACACTTTTGTCTAACCCGCCTTAGCCTGCCATCACGCGGTCAAACAAGACCGGATCAACATTGCCGCCCGACAGGAAGACGAGCGTTCGCGCGCCCGGCGTCACCTTACCCGACAGGATCGCCGCCAGCGCCACCGCGCCGCCCGGCTCAATCATCAGATCCAGTTCGCGCTTGGCATGGCGCATCGCGGCAAAGGTGTCTTCCTCCGACACAGCAACACCCACAGCGCCGCACGCCTTCAGGATATCAAAGGTGATTGGGGCGACCTGAAGCGTCTGGATCGCGTCGCAGCTGGTCGGCGGCGGATTGGGGCCGACAGGCACGATCTGGCCTCCGCGCAGGGAGTTGCCCATATCGTCCCAGCCCTCCGGCTCCACCACCACCACACGCGCATCCGGCAGCGCCAGCGCCAGTCCAGCGGCAAGGCCTCCGCCCCCGCACGGCATGATGACCATGTCCGGCGGGCCTTCACCCAGCGCTGCCATCTGCGCTGCCGCCTCCAGACCGGCGCTCCCCTGCCCTTCGACCACCCAGGGGTCATCAAAGCTTGGCACCAATGTCGCGCCACGTTCTGCCGCGATCCGGGCGGCAATCTCTTCGCGCTTCTCAGTCATCCGGTCATAGAGGACAATCTCCGCCCCCAAAGCGCGGGTGCCCTCCAGCTTCACGCGCGGTGTATCACGCGGCATAACGATGAGCGCAGGCATCCCCAGCCGCTTGGCGCTCCAGGCAACGCCCTGCGCGTGATTGCCGCTGGAAAAGGCAACGACACCGCCCTTGCGCTCCTCTGCACTCATATCTGTCAGCCGGTGCCAGGCCCCGCGCAGCTTGAAGGCGCGCATCGGCTGTTCCGACTCGCATTTGCAGAACAGGATTGATTCGCCGAATCTCAGAGGCTTAAGCGGGGTCGGCGGCACCACATTGGCCACCTTGCGCAACGCCTGCTCCACCCCTGAAAATGACGGTTTTCTGCCCCACTTCACATCATCCCTTTCTGTCACAAAAAACTGGTCCGGATTTACTTTACATCAGGAAACGCAATTCATATACGCGCCCTCCGCTGCCCCATGGGGACTTCCAATAACCGCAAGGCAGCTGTTGATGTTTAAACTACCTTTTGGAGGTCCCTTGAATTGCACACGCACCATAGCGCGCTGGGGCTAGCTACCGCCCTTCGACCGGTCCAGTCGGTCACGCTCCTTCGTCCGCATGCCGCCCAGCGTGCTGCCCGCTTCTTTGCCGAGAAGTTTCCGGGCAAGTCGCTCTATGCCGTCAAGGCCAATCCCTCGCCGGAGCTGATTACGCTCCTGCGGGACAGCGGCATCACGCACTTTGACGTCGCGAGCCTTGCCGAGGTGAAGCTGGTGCATGAGAATGCACCGGACGCGACCCTGTGCTTTATGCATCCGGTCAAGGCCGAAGAAGCGATCCGTGAGGCCTATGCAGATTTCGGTGTGCGCACCTTCTCGCTCGACAGCATGGATGAACTGGACAAGATCGTGCGCGCCACGAACGGTGCGACGGACCTGACCCTGTGCGTCCGCCTGCGTGTGTCATCTGAACATTCCAAGCTCAGCTTGGCCTCCAAATTTGGCGCAGACCCTGCCGAAGTGCGCGAATTGTTGATCGCCACCCGTCAGGTCGCCGATGCGCTGGGCATCTGCTTCCACGTCGGTAGCCAGGCGATGACGCCGTCGGCTTATACCGAAGCGATGGAACGCGTGCGCGCAGCCATCGTGTCCTCGGGTGTCACTGTGGACGTCATCGACGTCGGCGGCGGCTTCCCGAGCGTCTATCCCGGCATGGAGCCCCCCGCACTCGAAGCCTATTTCGATGCGATCGCCCGTGCCTATGAAAGCCTGCCGGTCAGCTATTCGTCGGAACTGTGGTGCGAACCCGGCCGCGCGCTGTGCGCCGAATATTCGTCGCTGATCGTGCGCGTTGAAAAGCGCCGCGGGGATGAACTGTACATCAATGACGGCGCCTATGGTGCCCTGTTTGATGCAGCCCATGTCGGCTGGCGCTTCCCTGTCGCGCTGTTGCGCGAAGAAGCGTCGGACAGCCGCAACATGGCGTTCAGCTTCTACGGGCCTACCTGTGACGATATGGACCATATGGCAGGGCCATTCCTGCTGCCTGCCGATGTGCAGGCCGGTGACTATATCGAAATCGGGATGCTCGGTGCCTATGGCTGTGCCATGCGGACCGGCTTTAACGGCTTCACCAACGGCGCAACGCATGAAGTGACCGATGCGCCGATGGCGACGCTGTACGGGGAAGAGGCAGATCATGCACTTTCCGCCCGCGTCGTGAAGCTTTAGTCCCCCCTCCCGCTTGCGGGAGGGGCCGGGGGAGGGCATGTTCCTCCCCGTCCACTCTCACACCCTCCCCTAACCCCTCCCGCAAGCGGGCGGGGAATTGTCTGTTTTTCGGAGAAGAACCATGACCAGCCCCCAGAGCAATGCCCAGCGCAAGGCCGAACTGCTTTCGACCACCGTTGAACATATCGACATCACCAGCTTTGATGCCCGCCCGATCATCGACCAGATGGGCAAGATGAGCTTCACCAGCCGTGATCTCGCGCGCGCCACCGGCATCTACAACCAGATGCTGGCCGACAAGGACTGCACGATCTTCCTCGTGATCGCGGGCTCCACCTCGGCAGGCGGCTGCATGGATCTCTATGCAGAACTGCTGCGCAACAACATGGTGGACGGCATTGTCGCGACAGGCGCCACCATCGTCGACATGGATTTCTTCGAAGGCCTTGGCCACAAGCATTATCAGGCGCTCGAAATCCCTGACGATGATACGCTGCGCTCGCTCTATATCGACCGCATCTACGACACCTATATCGACGAAGAGCAGTTGCAGGACTGCGATTTCACGATCAACAAGATCGCAAATGAACTGGAGCCCAAGGCCTATTCCAGCCGCGCCTTTATCCGCGAAATGGGCCGGTATTTGTCGGAACACGGCAAGAAGGACAACAGCCTCGTCAAGCTTGCCTATGAGCATGACGTGCCGATCTTCTGCCCGGCGTTCGTCGACAGCTCAGCAGGCTTCGGCCTCGTCAAGCATCAGGTGGACCGCGCCAAGGAAGGCAAGCCCTATATGATGATCGACGCAGTTGCGGACTTCCGCGAACTGACCGACATTAAGATCAAGGCAGGCGAAACCGGCCTCCTCATGATCGGTGGCGGTGTGCCGAAGAACTTCATTCAGGACACCGTAGTCTGCGCCGAGATCCTCGGCCATGAGGACGTTGCCGTCCACAAATATGCCGTCCAGATCACCGTCGCCGACGTCCGCGACGGGGCGTGCTCCTCCTCCACGCTTCAGGAAGCGGCGAGCTGGGGTAAGGTCAACACGGGCATCGAACAGATGGTCTTCGCTGAAGCCGGCAGCGTCATGCCGCTGCTCGCGTCCGACGCCTATCACCGCGGCCACTGGAAAACCCGCGACAAGCGCGCCTGGGCCAAGCTGTTCGCTTAAGCTCTGGCGTCATTGGAAAAAGGGAAGAGCCCCGGTCGAAAGGCTGGGGCTTTTTCTATTTGGGGGGGGGGGGAATTGTGGAACGGCGGTGAACAGCAAGGACGACCCTTCGACAAGCTCAGGGCAAACGTTGTTGTCTACTAAGCTTCAAACCTCGCCGCTCGCCCTGAGCTTGTCGAAGGGTTGTTCTTCCCTGGTCACCCACCCTTGGACAGATCAGAAACCCTTCCCCAATCCCCGCGAATATGCGCCATCTTCTTCGCTCGGCTCCATCCCTTGATCCGCCGCTCAGCCTCGCGCGCGTCATCTCGGGTCTGGAATGCCTCACTCCAGACAAGTGTGACTGGTAGGCGGTCTGCGGTGAAACCAGGGATGGTGCCAGACTGATGCTGGGCCATGCGTCGATCCTGATCGTCGGTATGGCCGACGTAGAATGCTCCACCCCGGCAGTGCAGCATATATGCCCAGAACGTCATGATGGGATGCTAAGCGAAAGGACGGTACTTCGACAAGCTCAGTACAAACGGATGGGTTTAAAGCTCAGCACACAACACCGTTTGGGCTGAGCTTGTCGAAGCCTCGTCCTTTCTTTGGTTCGACCTTGCAGAATAGGATTTCGCCTGGTCCGCTCGCCAGATGCCGACCACGTTGAAACGGACGAGAAGCCCCCAGACTACCCCTCTCCTACAAACCCCGTATTCTCGGGCCTCCACGCCCTCAACTTCCTCCACTTCCGCACAACCGCTCGCACCGCCACGCGCCTTTTCCTTGACCCGCGACTCGGTGTCGGGCAGCCTTTCTGTCCCGAATAAAGATACCGAGGAGGGGAATTTAACATGGAAATGCATAGCGAAATTTTAAAACCGATGGCGGTCTTGGCCGCTTGGACGATGTTCATGTGGCTGTGGATGTACGCCACGCGCATTCCGGCCATGTCGAAGGCCGGCGTTGATACAGGCTCTTTGACCGGCGGGACCGGCAAAGACCTTGATGGCGTCATTCCCGCCAACATCCAGTGGAAGGCGCATAACTACAACCACCTGCATGAAGCGCCGACGGTGTTTTATGCGGTCGCACTCGCCCTCGCCATCATGGGCCATGGCGATGGCTTTAACGCGCAGCTGGCCTGGGCCTATGTGGGCCTGCGGATTGTCCACTCGATCGTGCAGGCGACCGTCAACAAGGTGATGGTCCGCTTCCTGCTGTTCGCTCTGTCGAGCCTCGTCTTGATCATGCTTGTCGCGCACACGCTGCTCATCGCGTTTGCGTAATCAGTCGGAGGCCTTGGGTCGCACCTTAAGGTCTTGAGAAAGCGGCGGCCAGTTCCACATGGGTTGACCAGCGGAACTGGCCGACCGGCTGAACCCAATCCAGCCGGTAGCCGCCATTGGCCAAAATGCTGGCATCGCGCGCAAAAGTCGCCGGATTACAGCTGACATAGGCAATGCGCGGCACAGGTGACGCCGCAAGTTCCGCCACCTGATCCCGCGCACCGGCGCGGGGCGGATCCAGCACCACAGCATCGAACACGGCCAATTCCTTAGCCGTCAGCGGCCGACGAAACAGATCCCGATGTTCACACCGGATCAGGCGCCCGGACCGGTTGGCCGCCGTCTGGAGCGCAAAAATGGCATCGCGCGCCGCTTCTGCCGCCACCACTTGGCCGGGCAGTGCCAGTGCAAAGGTGCCAAGGCCCGAAAACAAATCCGCTGACGTTTCAACAGGCCCCACGGCTTCCAATACAGATTGGACCAGCTTCGCCTCGCCATCCGCTGTTGCCTGCAAAAACGCGCCTTCGGGCATTGCCACGGCGAGGCCGCCAAGCGTGATCGTCAGAGGCTCCGGTTCCCACCGAGCGGTTGGGCCAAAGCCTTCATCAATCGACAGGCGGGCCAGCCTATGTTCCTGCGCAAAGTCGGACAGCGCCATCACGGCGTCCAAGCCATCGGCCTCCACATTGGAAATGAGGAGATCAACACCCTGATCCGCCAGCGTCATCTGGATCGTTGCGACCTTGCGGTCGGCCAGCAAAGTGGGGAGTAGCCCGCGCAACGGCTTGACCAGCGCCTCAATCGCCGGATGCAGCACGGGGCATTCGACCATATCGACGATGCGGTTGGTCTGCGCGCCGTTAAAGCCCAGTTGCACCTGCCGCCCGCGCCTCTCCGCCGTCAGGCTCGCCCGACGGCGGGTATGGGCCGGGGAAATGTGCGGCGCGCGAATATCGGTATCGGCAAAGCGCTGCGCCAACAACGCGCTCGCCACACGGTCAACGACAAAGTCGGCAAAGGCTGTGTCATCAATGTGCTGGAGCTGACAGCCACCGCACGCCGGGAAGTGGCGGCAGGCCGGCATGGCGTGGTGCGGCCCGTGCGTTACCGATCCATCGATGGCAAGCAGATCACCGGGGGCAGCCAGCGGAGAATATCGGCCTGAGGCTGTAATACCGTCACCGCGTGCAGCGATGCGGACAATGGGTTCGTCGGTCATGACGATGCCGCTAGCGCCTCCGGCAGCCGCTGGCAAAGATCATCGGCGATGAGCGCCGGGCCAGCGAGGTGCGCGGCGCGGTTGTGGAGCCAGACAGCGGCACAAGCCGCCTCATGCGCGTCGAGGCCACGTGCCAGCATGGTGCCAGCAATGCCCGCCAGAACGTCTCCTGTGCCCGCGCTCGACAGCCAGGAGGAGCTTTGGGCAGAGAGCCCGACCCGACCATCAGGGGATGCCACAACCGTGTCCGCGCCCTTGAAAATGACTGTCGCGCCGCTGGCGACGGCGGCGGCCAGTGCCTGATCAATCTTACTACCGGGAAGCGCGCCGAACATGGCCTCAAACTCACCCTTGTGCGGCGTTAGGATGACGGGGGCCGTGTGCCGCGAAATCTGGCCGGGGCCGATAAGGCGCAGGGCATCGGCGTCCAGCACAACAGGCTTTCCTGTTTGCAGCGCCTGCATAACAGAGGCTTCAGCGGCTTCTGTCCGTCCAAGGCCGGGCCCGACAATGATCGCCGACACACGGGCATCGGCCAGCGCCGCCTCCGGCGTCCGGTGGACGATGGAAAGG
>JBBATT010000003.1:0-24945 GCA_040398605.1 Chakrabartia sp. | reverse complement strand
CCATACCCAGATTCCCAATATCAAGAATGTCGATCCGGCCTTCATCAACGTGGCCTATGATCCGGGTCGCAAATATTCGCTGCCGTACACCTGGCTGTTGCTGGGCATCGGCTATCGCAAGTCAAAGGTGAAGGCGAAACCCGACAGCTGGAAAGTCATCTTCGACTCACCCGAATATAAGGGCCGCATCGCGCTCCTCTCCGAAGCCGGTGACATGTTCCGCCTCTACGGCAAATATCTTGGCAAATCCGTCAACGGCCTGACGCCGGAAGACCTCAAGGTCATCGAAGCGATGATGATCAAGCAAAAGCCCAATGTGAAGGCCTATCATGAGGACAATGGGCAGGATCTGCTGCTCTCAGGCGAAGTGGATCTGGTGCTCGAATATAATGGCGACATCGCCCAGATCATGACTGAGGATGACGACATCGACTTCATCGTGCCTAAGGAAGGCAGCCAGTTCAATTCGGATACGCTATGCATTCCAAAGGGTGCACCGCATCCCAAGAATGCCCACGCCTTCATCAATTATCTGCTGGATGCCGAAGCCGGTAAGAAGATCACCGAAACGATCCTCTATCCGACGCCAAATGCGGCCGCCAAGGCGCTGATGCCGGACGCTTACAAGAACAACCCCGTCATCTTCCCCGCAGCCGACCTGCTCGCCAAGTGTGAGTATGCCGCCTATAATGAAAAGCTGCAGCCGTTGTACGAAGAAGCCTTCACCCGCGTCCGCGCGGCCTGATTTTCCGGCGGGGTGGGGACGATGCAGAATTGGAAACAGCACAAGGCGACATTTGCATCGATCGCGGTGTCTCCGGTGCTGTGGCTGGTCGCCTTCTTTGTCGTGCCGCTTGCCGTCGTTTGGCTTTACAGCTTTGGGCGCAATGTTGGCCTGACCGAGATCGACATTTCGGGCACCTTTTCCAACTATGGCCGCGCTTTGGAGCCGCTCTATCTGGAGATTTTCGGAAAGTCGGTCGCGGTCGCAGCCCTGACGACGCTGATTTGCCTCGTCATCGGCTTCCCCATTGCGCTGGCGATCACCTTTGCCCAACCCAAATGGCGGCCCTGGATGCTGCTGGCGATCATGCTGCCCTTCTGGACGAACCTCCTGATCCGCACTTATGCGCTCATCACGGTGCTTCGAACCGAGGGCTATGTGAACAAGTCGCTCGGCTGGTTCTGGGAAGGGGCCAGCAGCCTAAAGGTCATGGTTGGCATGGCCCCGCTCTCGACATGGGAGCCGCTGCCGCTGCTCTATAACAATTTCGCCGTGATATTGGGGCTGGTTTACGTCCATCTGCCCTTCATGGTGCTGCCGCTTTACGCCGCACTCGACCGGCTGGACCGGTCGCTCATCGAGGCGAGCCTTGATCTGGGGGCCGGGCATTTCCGGACGCTGACGCAGATCGTGGCGCCGCTGGCCGCCCCCGGCATCATCTCCGGTGTGATCATCACCTTCGTCCCCGCGCTTGGCGCTTATCTGACGCCAGACCTGATGGGCGGGCCAGACAGCCAGATGATCGCCAACGTCATCGAACGCCAATTCAAGCGCGCCAATGATTGGCCCTTTGGCGCGGCGCTCTCCTTCCTTTTGATGTACGCGACCTTCATCCTGATCGCGCTGCAGACCCTTAGGAACCGAAACGCGGAGCGGCGGTCATGAGCCTGTTCAAGCGCGCCCAGATCGCGCCGCTGGAATATACGCGGCGGCTGTGGATGCGGGGGTGGATCGCTGCCACCCTGTTCTTTCTTTACGCGCCTTTGCTGGTGCTGATCGCCTTCAGCTTCAACGATTCCAAGCGCAACATCGTCTGGCGCGGCTTTACCTTCAAATATTATGGCAAGGTGCTCGAGAATGAAGGGCTGATGGCCGCGCTCGGCAATTCGCTGACGATTGCCTTTCTGGCGACACTGTTCTCGATCATCCTCGGGACTCTGGCTGCCGTCATGCTCTGGCGCTTCCAGTTTCCCGGCAAGACCGCCGTCGAAGGCACAATGGCGCTGCCTATTGTGGTGCCAGAGATTTGCATGGGCGTTGCCATGCTCGTCTTCTTTGCCAAGCTGGACTGGCCAACCGACCTGCCCTGGCCGCTCAACCTATCGGCGATCACCATCGCCCACATCACCTTCTGCTTCCCCTTTGTCGCCATGGTCGTCCGCGCGCGTCTGGCCGGGTTCAACAAGGAGCAAGAAGAAGCCGCAAAGGATTTGGGGGCAACTGAATGGCAGGCTTTCCGCGATGTCCTGCTGCCACACATGAAGCCGGGCATCATTGCAGGCGCGCTGCTGGCCTTCACGCTCAGCCTTGATGATTTCGTCATCACCTTCTTCACCAGCGGGCCAAACACCATCACCTTCCCGGTGAAGGTCTATTCCATGGTCCGCTTCTCGGTGACGCCAGAGGTCAATGCGGCGTCTGCGATCCTCATCTTCCTTACCATCCTTCTCACCACTGTGGCGCTCAAGCTGCAGGACTTCACCAAGGCCACGGCATGACCGAAAAGCAGCCCGTCATCTCCATCCGCAATGTCACCAAACGCTTCGGCAATATGGTGGCCGTCGACAATGTGTCGATCGACATTTTGGAAGGCGAATTCTTCGTGCTGCTCGGCCCCTCAGGCTGCGGCAAGACGACATTGCTGCGGATGATCGCCGGGTTTGAAATGCCCAGCGAAGGGCAAATCCTGATCGGCGGACAGGATATGGCGGGCGTCTCCCCCAATCAGCGCCCGGTCAACATGGTGTTCCAAAGCTACGCCGTTTTCCCGCACATGTCGGTGGCGGACAATGTTGCCTATGGCCTCAAAATCTCGGGCGTCGCCAAGCCTGAAATCCGCACACGGGTGGATGAAGCTTTGGAGCTCGTCAGCCTTGGCGGCCTTGGGCAGCGCATGCCGGACCAGCTTTCCGGCGGGCAGAGGCAGCGCGTGGCGCTCGCGCGTGGGCTTGTCATGCGGCCCAAGGTGCTGCTGCTCGATGAGCCGCTCTCCGCCCTCGACGCCAAGCTGCGCGCGCAGATGCAGTTTGAGCTGGCCGAGTTGCAGGACAATGTCGGCATCACTTTTGTCACCGTGACGCATGATCAGGATGAGGCGCTGTCGATGGCCTGCCGGATCGCGGTCATGAACAAAGGCGACGTCGCGCAATTGGCTGGCCCCTCGGACCTGTATGAACACCCCGCCAACCGCTTCGTTGCGGACTTCATTGGCTCGGTGAACATCTTCGAGGGTCGCTTGACCATCGATGAACCGGAACAAGCGGTTGTCGACTGCCCGGAGGTCGGCCGCGTCTTTCTGAACCACGGCGTCACCGGCGCGCATGAAACGACCGTTTGGGTCGCCATCCGTCCGGAAAAGATCACCATGCTCCCAGCAGGCAAGATCAAGCCCAAAGCCAAGGACAGTCCCGACGGACACAATGTCGCCCATGGCCAGATCAAGGGCCTGTCCTATCTGGGCGACGTAACCGTCTATGAGGTCAGGCTGGAAAGCGGGCGCAGCATCCGCGTCTCACGCCCGAACCTCTCCCGCTGGGATCAGGAAGATTTCAGCTGGGACGACAAGGTCTCGCTGCACTGGCACCCGACCAGCCCGATTGTGCTGCTGAGCTAGCTGTTGTGCTCAGATCCTCCCCCGTCGGGGGAGGTGGCAGCCCGAAGGGCTGACGGAAGGGGAGATGGGCGCAAGCCAAACTGGCTCACCTTGCATCTGGCCCCAAGCCCCCTCCACCGCTTCGCGGTCCCCCTCCCCCGATGGGGGGAGGATCGGAGAACCTGCTGTCCTCGTGACATGATTATCCGATCTTCAGCCCCGCCACGATCTCCGTCACCACCCGCTGACAACTCTCTTCCCAATGCGGGAGCGCGATGCTCCAATCCTGTTCGATCCTTGTACAGTCCAGCACCGAATTGGCGGGGCGTTTGGCGGGTGTGGGATAATCCGTCGTCGTGATGCGCTTGATGGCCGCACTGGGGCCACCCGCTTTGCCTGACGCATCCATGATGGCCACCGCAAAATCCGCCCAGCTCGCTTCCCCCTGCGGGCCGAGATGATAGAGCTGGTGGGGGCTTTCCCCCATGGCCACCAGCCCGCGCGCGAGTGTCCAAAGCGCCGGCGCAATGTCTTCAGCCGCCGTCGGGCGACCGCGCTGGTCATCGACCACGCCAATCTCCTCCCTATCTGCCGCAAGCCGGAGCATGGTCTTGGCAAAGTTTGCACCGTGTGCGCCATAAACCCACGAAAGGCGCACCGTGACCGCGTTCAGGTGCGCGGCCGAGACCGCCTGTTCGCCCTCAAGCTTTGACTGGCCATAGATGCCAAGCGGGTTGGTTACGTCGTCCTCTAGCCATGCCGCCTCTTTGGTGCCATCGAACACAAAATCGGTGGAGAGATGGATGAACGCCGCCCCAATCTCATAGGCCGCTTTCGCCGCCGCCGCTGGCCCGTCGCGGTTGAGGGCAAAGGCGGCCTCGGCTTCACTCTCAGCCTTGTCGACAGCAGTATAGGCCGCAGCGTTGATCACGATATCGGGCCGGTGCGCGGCGATGGCAGCGCGCACGCTCTCCGCATCGGTCAGGTCAATGTCCGGCCGTCCAAGGGCAATCGCCTGATCATAGATCGCACTGGCTTTGAGGGCATGGGCGACCTGCCCGCTCGACCCGAGGATGAGCGCCTTCACTTGGATGTCGTGCCCAAACGTTCACCGGCATAGCGCGCCGCGCGTAAGGGTGCCCACCAGCCTTCGTTGGTCAGATACCAGTCGATGGTGCGCGCGAGGCCTGCGTCAAAGTCAACTGTCTGGCTCCAGCCCAATTCCGCCTTCAGCTTGGAACAGTCGATGGCATAGCGGCGGTCATGGCCGGGCCGGTCCGTCACAAAGGTGATGAGGTCACGGCGGCTCTTCACGCTCTTGGGCGGCACGCGGGCATCGAGCAGATCACAGATCGTCTCGACCACCTCCAAGTTGGTCCGCTCGGCTTCACCGCCGACATTGTAGCTTTCGCCAACCTTGCCCTGCATCATGATTGTGGCAAGCGCCGTCGCATGGTCCTCGACATAGAGCCAGTCGCGGATGTTCTCGCCTTTGCCGTAAACCGGCAGCGGCTTTTCCTCGAGCGCATTGAGGATAACGAGCGGGATCAGCTTTTCCGGAAAGTGATACGGCCCGTAATTGTTCGAGCAATTTGAAAGCACCACCGGCAGGCCATAAGTGTGGTTCCAAGCACGCACGAAGTGGTCCGATGCCGCCTTGGACGCCGAATAAGGCGAGGACGGCTTGTACGACGTCTCCTCTGTAAAAATCCCACTGTCGAACGGCAGATCACCGAACACTTCGTCGGTTGAGATGTGATGGAAACGGAAGGCGTCTTTCTTTGCGCCCTCTAGGCTGCGCCAATGGTCAAGCGCGGCCTGCAGAAGCGTGACCGTACCGACCACATTGGTCTCCACAAACACGCCTGGCCCGTCGATGGAGCGGTCGACATGGCTTTCAGCGGCGAGGTGCATCACGCGGTCGACACGCTCTTGCGAAAGAATGCGGCGCATCGCCTCGCCATCGCAGATGTCGGCCTGATAAAAGACGTAGTCGGGCGAGGTGTCGATCGGCGCCAGCGACGCCAAGCAGCCGGAGTAGGTCAGCTTGTCGACATTGACGACACGAAACGTGCCTTGCGCGATCAGATGGCGGCACACTGCGCTGCCGATGAACCCGGCGCCGCCGGTGACCATCACGACTGTCTTATCTGTCATGTCTTAAAAGCCTGTGTTTTGTTCACTGAGGAGCGGCGCGGTCCGATCCTTGCCCGAAAGCAGTTCGGGATCGACGGCAAGGGGCCAGTCGATGCCAATCGCCGGATCATCCCAGCGGATTGAGCGGTCGCAATCGGGCGCATAGGGGGCCGTCACTTTATACTGGACCTCACAATCCGGCTCGAGCGTCTGGAACGCATGGCCGAAGCCCTTGGGCACAAGGATCTGGTTGCCGGTCGCCTCATCAAGGATGAGGCTGACCCACTGCCCGCGCGTCGGGGAGCCTGTGCGCAGGTCCACTGCGACATCGGACACCCGGCCACGCGTGCAGCGCACCAGCTTGTCCTGTGCCATGGGCGGGGTTTGATAGTGGATACCACGCAACGTGCCGACCGGTGCCGAGAGCGAGTGATTGTCCTGCACAAAGTCAAGGTCGATGCCGTGCTCAGCGAGCGCCGACCGCTTCCATGTTTCCGAAAAGAAGCCACGCGCGTCGCCGAAGCGGGCCGGGATGATCTCAAACACGCCGTCAATGGCGAGGGACTTGACCTGCATTTCAGATCCCGTCCGCAACAGCGTTCAGATAACGCGCATAGCCCGTCTTGCCCATTTCGCCGGCCCGCGCGCGGAGCGCGGTCGCGTCAATCCAGCCATTCACAAAGGCAATTTCTTCCGGGCACATGATTTTGATGCCTTGTCGCTGTTCGACCGTACGGACGAAGGAGGAGGCATCATGCAGGCTGTCATGCGTGCCGGTATCGAGCCAGGCAAAGCCCCGGCCCATCGGCACGACGTTCAGGTCCCCACGGTCCAGATAGACGCGGTTGACGTCGGTAATCTCTAGCTCACCGCGCGGGGAGGGTTTGAGGTTCGCCGCAATGTCGAGCACGTCATTGTCGTAATAATAAAGCCCGGTCACCGCCCAGAAGGACTTTGGTTGGGCGGGCTTTTCCTCAATCGAGCGCGCGGTGTAGCTGCCGGGGTCAAACTCAACGACGCCGTACCGTTCGGGATCGTCGACACGGTAGGCGAAGACGGTGGCGCCCTTCTCAATGGCGGCGGCCTGCTGGCACATCGCGCCCAGCCCCGCGCCGTGGAAGATATTGTCGCCAAGGATGAGGCAGGCGGTGTCATCACCAACGAAATCCGCCCCGATGATGAAGGCCTGCGCGAGACCATCGGGTGAGGGTTGCTCAGCATAAGACAGCTCAATGCCGAACTGGCTGCCATCGCCCAGCAGCGCACGGAAGGAGGGCAAATCACGCGGTGTGGAAATGATCAAAATCTCGCGCATGCCCGACAGCATCAGCACGCTGAGCGGGTAATAGATCATCGGCTTATCGTAGACGGGCAAGATCTGCTTCGACACGCCAATCGTCGCGGGATAAAGCCGCGTCCCGCTGCCACCCGCCAATATGATACCCTTCATCCACCGTCCTTGTCGCACGAGTCACATAACAGTCCGGCCCTTCTAGGGGGGGGCATGTGCCAAGCAGGCGAACGGTGAATTAAATATTGGTCAGATAGGCTGTCTCTTGCGGGCCTCGCGCAAAGAAAAGGCCGGAGCGCTTTCACACCCCGGCCCAATCTTTAGGAAGCGGTCGAAACGCTTAGGCGTAGACGACGGTGTTCTTACCCTTGCGCGAACGCATGGAGCTACCCACCAGACCGAAGCCGAGGAGCATCATGCCCCAAGCCGCCGGTTCAGGAACGCCACCGAGTTCAAGCGTGCCGGCATAGCTGGAGAAACCTGCGCCAGCCTTTGTCCCCTTGAGCGTGATGGTGTGCAAACCACCGGTCAAAAGGACGTTCGAGATCTGCCATGTTTCACCGGGATCGCCGAGCACCTTGGTGAAGGGGTTGCCGTTCAGCAGGATTGAGGTGAAATCAATGTCGCGCAGACCCTGAATGGTCGTCGTGACGGTCGATGACCCGTAATTCCCCTGAACAGGGATCGTGAACGAAAACACATGCGAGAATGCGCCGAGATCATTCGTCGTTGCGCCGAACACACCACCGTCATTGACGATGTTGATGATCTGCGAACCGGGATTGAAAACGGTCGCTGCCATGGAGGGGGCAGCGATGGTCGCAAGCATCGCTGCAGCTGTGGTCGCAATTAGCTTTTTCATCGATATTACCCTTGTTTTACTAGCAGGCCTGAACCTGTCCGTTTGCTACCAGGCCCTTACTGGCAAACGGGCGACTCTTTTTGAGTTTTTTAATACTCCGGTAATAAACACCAAAGTGGCGGTATCAGTCAATTCAAATTG
The DNA here is from genome assembly GCA_040398605.1 of Chakrabartia sp. Classification (GTDB taxonomy): domain Bacteria; phylum Pseudomonadota; class Alphaproteobacteria; order Sphingomonadales; family Sphingomonadaceae; genus Aquisediminimonas. The sequence goes on along the minus strand of JBBATT010000003.1, from coordinate 16,919 downwards.
GGCTGATTTGGTTTGGTTTTTTGCGGCGGCGCTTGTCCCAAATCGGGATTAATCACGCATTTGCGTGCATCGCCATGCTTAACGCCTGATTTTCTTGCCGGTATCGTAGATTGATTCCACTGCATCTGCCTCCAAAACAGCGCTATTATAGCCCTAATACAGCCCCTTAGATAATGAAGAGAAGGGTGTGATTCGCTTCCCGACGCCGCACCGCTGTAAGGTCGCTGACGGCTTTCCCCCGCAAATCCATCAGCTTTTTTTTGCATCTGCCCCGGTAAAATCATGCGCCGGTTAACGCTTCCAAACTAAAGATCATCGGGCATATAGGTTCCAACATCTGGAAGGCTGGGCACCGTGACACACGCGCGAACCGAAATTCTATCGCTCCAATATCTCCGCGCCTTGGCCGCCATTGCCGTCGCTATCAGCCACGCCGCGCAGATCATCCCCATCCATGGAAGGGGGGATGTCTTTGGACAGATGCCCATCGGCGCGGCTGGTGTGGATGTGTTTTTCGTGATTAGCGGGTTCATCATGTGCCACATCACAAATGGCACCCAGATCACCGGCTGGGCGTTTTTCAAACACCGCCTGGCCAGAGTAGCGCCATCCTATTGGATCATCACAGCGCTTGTCGCCGCCGTCCTGATTTTTGCGCCAAATCTGTTCAACACGTCTGTCTTTGACATCCCCCTGTTGCTCTCCTCCCTGTTTTTCATACCCTATGTGAATCCGGCGAACGGAGACATTGTCCCGCTTCTACAGATCGGCTGGACGCTCAATTATGAGTTTTTCTATTATACGATTTTCGCGATCTGCCTGTCGATCAGCCGCCGATTTTCGGCCTATATCGCATCCGCCATCCTCCTGCTGGTCTGCCTGATCCCGCTGCTTTCAGATCATCTTGGCGTCCTTGCCTTCTACTCAAACACGATCGTGATTGAGTTCATCTTCGGCATGATTTCCTGGAAATTACTGAACAAGTGGACCTCTTCGAGCGCGTCCGTGGGACTTGCGCTCGTGTTGATTGGGTGTCTGGGATTTTACTTTTCCGACTATGTGTTTTCGGGGGACAGGACGTCGCTGATGCGACCGATTGGATGGGGATTACCTGCGTGGGCCATGGTGACAGGCGCCATCATTTTTGAACGATCTGGCCGCCTTCCCAAGTCCATGATGTTGAAAAAAATGGGCGATGCGTCTTACGCGATCTATCTCACCCACATCATGACGCTCGGCGTTGTCCGGTTCGTCTGGGGCCATTTTCATCTCAAGGATGTTTTTCCCGACATTTTCCTTCTCATCTTCGCGATTGCGGCCGTCATTGTCAGTTCGATTGTCTATTTCGACCTTGTCGAAAAACCGGTTTCAAGGTTTTTCCGGAAGGCCATGCGCGGCTAGGGATTTTTTATAGCGCGCGAACAGCGCCAGAAGTGCGCCAAACATCATGAAGAGAATGGTGTGATTCTCTTCTTGGCTCAGCACGGTCTTGATGACGTAAAACTGGGCCACCATGACCCCGATTGGAAAGATATAATCAATCTCTTCCCGCTCAGCCGGATCGACGACGGTGACATCAGAACGCAGGGCCCAGCGCAGGGCAAAGAAGGCGGCACACGCCAGCGAGCCGAAGAAGAGCACAAAGCCAACGATGCCATAATCAAGGATCATCGAGAGCAGGTAGGAATCAATTGTCAGCTCGCCCGCAGCGTTACGGAAACCCAACGCCACGCCGCCTTGAGCGCCGCCATGGCCAAAGATAGGGCTTTGCATGATCACCGGGGGCGCCATGTCAAACTGCATCTGACGCCCATCATTACTGGCCTGCGCCTGCCCGCCGCCCAAGATGCGGATCCGCAACGCGTCAACCGAAACAAGCAAGATGGCCGCGACCATCATGATTGCCGGATAGCCATAGGTCATCGCCGCACCGACAATGTTCGTCTTACTGTCCTTGTACTGGCGATACCCCCAAATGAAGCCATAGAGGGCGAGGGCCACGACAACGCCGATGAAGCCCAACCGCGCCCGCGACATGCCAATGGCAACCAACGACGCGATCATCGCCACGCCCAGCCAGAATTGGCGCCCCATGCTTTTTGCCGTCATGAATTTATGCAACAGGATCGTGAACGAAAGCGCCAGAAATTCGGCGAGAGCCAGCGAAACGCCAAAAATGGCCTGAGACCGATATTGGGACCCACGATATGTCGGGCGCAGAATGCGCTCCACCGCATCGCTATCAATCTGAAGAAAGGGCGGAATGTGGTTCGCCCATAGCACCATCTTATTAAACTGTTCTGCGATGGCGATGAGGCTGACGATCACAGAACACGCTAAAATGATATTGGACCATTTTATGAAGTTTCCCGGTCGGGAAAATATAAAACAGCTAATGAAGAAAATCGCCGTCCAAGCATATTGCGTATTGAACCATTGTTTATAAGCAAGAACGGGAGAGGGTGAGAAGAAAATAGAAATCGTCTGCGTCAGGAAGAACGCAATGAGCATTTTCCAAATGATCGGGATGGAATCGACATGGGCGACAAGGTCACTTCTCATTTTCTTCGACGACGCGAGCGACATTAGAAAAATAGCGACCGTCCAGAGGCCAACGATTCGACGGAGAGACAGCCAAGGCAATCCGGGAATGCCGATCGCAAGGTAATTCGGCCACAGGAATGAGACAGCCGTGAAACTGAATAAGGCCACAGCCAAGCTCTGCCCTTGGACAGCTTCATCGTCCGGCCAAACCCAGAGGAGGATGGACGTAAGGAGCAAGAAGGGAATGATCAGAAAAATGATGAATCCCGGCGGCAGGACGCTCCCCCAAAAGCCGTAGAACAGCCCCGCGAAGATACATGCTGAGAAAAAGGCAGCCTTTCGGGACAGGGCAACCAATGGGGCCGGTCGGCTCCTAAATGGCTTAATGGCCTCAAACGGCGGCTGCGCAACATATTGCAGCGCCCCGTTGAAAAGCCTGTCTAATTTTTCCCGAAACGCCACGTGTCGATCTCACCCAAGCCAAGCCTTCACCCTAGCTGCATGGCCGTTCGGGCGCATTGCACCCGCATTAAATCCTGTCCATCTTGGGCCTGCGTGGGGGATTAACCTTGTAGTCCCTTGGGCCGGGTGCCATTCCGACCTCCGCATTTTGGAGCTGAAAGCGAACGTGTGAAGATGGTGATGCGGCTCCGCCAAATGATGTCGACGCGGCTGTTGAGCGTCGCTGTTGCATTTTCGACAAAAGGGGCCGCAGCAGGTCTCCAATTTGTTCAGAGCGTCGTTTTGGGGCGCTATCTCGGCGTCGAGGCGCTCGGCTTTTATTTCTTCGCCGTCTCCGTTTACCGCATTGCCGAATCTACTGCCCCCTGCGGCGTCACCCTCTCCACCGTGCGAGAAATCGGCGCGGCGCGTGCGACGGAGTCTTGGGCCACCATCCGGCGACTGGCGCGCCAATCGGCCCTGTTTTGCCTCACCGCTGGATTGGCCTTTGCGGCACTTGTCTGGCTCAGCTCCGGCGACATCGCACGCACCTTTGAAGGCGAAGTTAAGGCGGAAAGCGCGGTACGCTGGATGGCGCTCGCCATCGCGCCCGGCTGTGGAGCGGTGGCACTCGCGGCTGTCTTACGTGGACTGGGCAAGCAATCGTCCGCCAATATTTTAGGGTCCATGGTGATCCCCTTTGTGGCAACGCTCGTGTTCGTTTTGTGGACGCATGAGCAGAGCTATGTCGGGGCCGTCATCGCCTTCATCATTGCCCAATTTGTTGCCCTAAGCGGTCTTGCTCTCTTTGTGGCGTGGTTCACGAAAGGCAAAACTGGCGCCACGGTAGCGGGCCCCACAGAAACGGGTCACAGCCTGTTTCGCGGCGCCTTTCCCTTATGGATCGTCACCGTGGCGTCGCTTGGCAACGACTCGCTGGGCATCGTGATGCTCGGCCTGTTCGGCACACCGGCAGATGTCGGCATTTTTGGTGTGGCCGTCCGGCTGGCCATGCCGCTGTCGTTTCTCGGCGCCTCTATTCAGGCCGTCTATGAACCGAAATTTGCGGGCTATTATCGCACCGCAAATTATGTCGAGCTCCGCAAAGAGTTCCGATCCTCCCTGCGCCATTCCTTCATTCTGGCAGGCACAATGCTGGTGGCCATGGCGGTTTTGGCAGAGCCGTTGCTCCTTCTATTTGGGCCGGAATTTGTGCAGGCCAAGCCGGCCTTCCTCGTCATCCTTTTGGGCACATGCACGATGGCCGCTTTTGGCCCTTCGGGGTCCTTGATGACGATGACGCATAAGGGCCAATATAACGCTTGGGTCGCCATAGCCTCGCTGCCATTGGCGGCGTTGCTCCTCTACATCCTTGTTCCGGCCTATGGCGGACTTGGTGCCGCGGTGGCGACATGTGTGGCCTTAACGATCAGGACGCTTGCGCAAGCCTGGGCAGCGGAGGTGCATTTACGGCAGCTCTTTTCGGGTCGCGACTGAAGTCAGATCGCTCCAAACGCAGCCTTAGCTCCGCCCCATCTTCCGGCGGATGGCGGGCGGAATCCATTCGTTGAGGAAGTGCCGGAACGAGACCGAATAGTCCTTTTTGTCGCCACTGCTGGCACGTGGTTGGAAATTTGTGGTGCGGTCAGGCTGGTCGTTCAGATCGGCCGTTGAGGTGTAATAATAGAGCGCGATGGACCGGCGCGACCGATCTTCAGGGCAGGCCAGCGGATCGGGCTGGCCGTGCATGCTATCAAGGTTGGTGTTGAACACCACGCAGCTCCCCAACAGCGGGAGAACACGCTTCTCGCAGCGCTTCATGTCTTTGGACCAAAGCTCAAGATGGCCGCCGTAACTCTCATCACAATCGTCATTCAGATAGACCAGCAGGTTGAGACGCCGCCGCAGGCGCATGATCTTGTGATTGTTGAAATCGGCATGGATGCCCAGATGGCCGCCACGCCGCGTTTCGTGCAGGCCGCCGCCGATGAAATAGGGGTCTGGAACAAGCCCTTGAATACCCGTCATTTCAGAAAGGAAGGCGATGAACGGTTCTGTGTTTAGCGCGTAGATGAGGTTGCGTGAGAAATCGTCGGGCACGGCCTCCGGATGATATTGTGTCTTCAGCATTTCCTGCGCGCGCGAGAAACTATGGCCGGAAGATCCTTCGGGAAAGGCAGACGCAACGCGGCGCAGCGGCGCCAGCGGCAGAAAGTCGGTCAAGGCAATATGCGGGAAAGGCGATGCGTCCCGATAGGCATCGGCCTGCGCACGTCCGGCGGCGGCGCACGCCTCCTGATCGAAGCGAACGCTATCGCCGTCGATAATGGGATTGAGAACTGACATACCGGACTTCTCCTGCCGCGTGTTTCGCGGACACAAACAGACGTCCCGCGACTCCCGTACACTTGGGGAAACGATACAGACCGCCAAATGGCCTGAAATAATCGGCAACATTAAGAGTTTTTAAGGCGCACGCCGAAACTGGACAGCAAAAGGCCCGCCCAGCGCTGCCGGACGGGCCCTTTTTTACATCCTATCCGAGCCTAGAGGCTGCGACCCAGGAAGGTCATCCCGAAACTCGGGTTCAGGAAGCTGGCGGTTGAAAACGTCGTAATTGGCGCGGCCGCAATCGGAGCGACTGGCTGGGAAACAACCGGCGTCAAGGCAATGGACGTTCCCGGACGGCTCGATCTTGCGGCCGCCGCCGCTGCCACTTGGGCCTGCGCCTGAGCCGCTGCCGCCGCAGCTGCTGCCTGTTGCTGCCTTGATGTCAGGACAGGTGCAACAACGGGCGTGGCCAACGCCGTCTGCGTGGTCGCAACAGTGACCACCGGCGCTACCGACACAACGGCCGTTGGCGACGCTGCAATCGGGGTCAGGAGGCTGGCAAGGGAGGACGGCTGGAACGTATCAATGGCCGCCACACCCGTCACTCTGGTCGTAGGGGGTGGTGTCGTGCCGCTGCCCACCACCGGTGGAACCGCCGCCGCCGGCTGGACAGGCGCAACAGGCGCCGGTGCTTGAACCTTCGGGGCAGGTGCCGCGGCGACCGGATTGATCGTTCCAGCCGCTGATTGATAGCCGACGCCGGGGACAATCAAACCGCTGACAGTTGCGGCCGCGCCGAGGTTGATGCCACTGATCCGGCTCGCAAACGTCTTTTGCAAGTTCATGAAGACATTGCCGCTATCCTGCAGGCCAGTCACGTTAGATTGGACAAGCTGGTCTGACAGATTGTTGACGAGCTTGACGCCCGCAACCTTATCCAGCCAGATCCGCATGGCCTTTTGATCTCCCGTCGGAGACAAAGTTGAATTGCCTTCAATGGTCACGTCTTTGCCGCCGCGGACGGCAATACCATTCCAGTAATTTCCTGCGTCCAAGATCATGTTATTCTTGATCGTCAGGCGTTCATAAGGAAGTCCGCCAATTTCATCCTGCATGAAGATGCCTTGGCTGCCGTTACCGGTGCCGGGCATCACGACATTGTTGGAAATCACAACGTCCGTTGACGCCTGCTTTGTGCCGCTTGTCCAGAACTGGATCGCATCGGGATGGTTGAGTTCCGACGACCGGAAATCACGGAAATCATTGCCATCAATCAGCACATTCTTGACGGCTGTGAATTGGGCACCGTCAATGCGCAGATCGTGAAACTTGTTATTCTGCACGACCAAGCCGGCGATCGACATCGACTGCATACCAACCGCAAGGTGCGAGAATTCACTGTTTTTAACCGAGACAGTCGAGCTGTTGCGAATGAACATCCCGCGGCCCAAAAATGCGTCATTCGATCCCGTCGAGAAGAACTGTATGCCGGTGAAAGAGACGTTCTTTGAGTCTTGGACCAGCGCCATATTGGTCCAGTCTTGATCGGTTCCGACGATCATTTCCCGACCAATTTTGAGATCCTGAAAGACCACGCCGTCGCTTCCAACGGCGCGGGCATAGCCGATCACTGCCGGGTTCGTCGCAGATTCCGATTTGAACGTGATCGCCGACGCAGATACTTTGTTATCAACCCATAGCTGCTTATAGTTCCCAGCTGCGAGGACCACGGTATCGCCAGATTTGGCGGCTTTGATCGCGGAATCGAGCTGCGTCTGATTGGTGACCCGAATGGTGGCCATTGGTATTCCCCTAAGAGCGTTGGCGGGGGACGGCCCTGCGACATTCGCAAGACATGCTCCCGTCATGAACCCTGTTATGGCGAAGAGACGTAAAACCGTGGTCACCTGTGCAGGTTAACGGTGGCTTCACGGAGATAAAAGTTAATAGCACTCCTGTTAACCTTTTGGACCCTCGGGCTGCCTTGCATTGGCCACGGTGCGGCCCAGTTGGGGATTTGACGGTATGACGCCACGTCCGCCCGCCGCCAAAAATCACGATGACGTCAGGAACGTGACGTCGGTCCTAAGTCTGTCCACAGTGGCGCTTTGCTTTGCGAGCGCAATTTGCAATAGCGATCCCGTAATCGGAAGGGATCAAGTCACATGGGCGCATTTCTCGAAGTCGAACGCAAGGGGCGAATCGCCATCCTGCGCATGAACAAGCCGGAGTCCATGAACGCCATCGGCACCCATGAGGATTGCGAGGATATCTGCAGCACGCTCCAGACGCTCAACGACGATAAGAGTGTGAGCTGCATCATCCTGACCGGCAATGGCAGGGCCTTCAGCGCAGGCGGCAATCTAAAGTCGATGCAGCAGCGCCAGGGCATTGGCGTCCTCGACCAGCCGGATTCAACGCGCTCTAACTATCGCCGCGGCGTGCAGCGTGTCACCCGCGCGCTGCTCGATATCGAAATCCCGGCGATCGCCGCCGTCAACGGACATGCGGTTGGGCTTGGTTGCGACCTCGCTTGCCTTTGCGACATCCGCATCGCCGCGAAGAGCGCGCTGTTCGCCTGCAGCTTCATCAAGGTCGGCATTGTCCCGGGAGACGGCGGTGCTTGGGCGCTGCAGCAGGTTGTTGGGTACGCGAAGGCTGCCGAGCTATTCCTAACCGGCGACCGCTTTGATGCCGAAACGGCAAAAGAGATCGGGCTGGTTAGCCGCGTGGTCGACGATGAAGCGCTGCTCGATGAAGCCATGGTCATTGCCGAGCGGATCGTGTGCAACCCGCCACGTGCGTTGCGCCTGACGAAACGTTTGCTCCGCGAAGCCCAGCACAGCCGCATGTCCGATATTCTCGAGCTATCGGCGGCGTATCAGGCGATCATCCACGAAACGGCTGACAACCGCGAAGCCATCAACGCCTTTGTGGAGAAGCGGCCGCCGGTGTTTACCGGGGACTAGCGGGCGAGAATGCGCGCGATCGGCTTTGAAAGGCCCCAAAGCGCGCCCATCATCGCTGCACCCACCACGCCGTCTAACGCATAGTGCCACCCCAGATGCACAGACGCGACCCAGATCGTGAGCGCGTAAACCGTGAAGATGCCGCCGAGCAGTCGGCTGCGGCGAAACCCGGCAATGGCAAAGAGGCTCGCCATGGCGACGTGCATGGAGGGCATCGCTGAAATGCCGCTTGCAAAATCAAGGTTGGTCCCAGCCTGTGTCGCTTCCAGCATGTCCTGAAAATAGAGTGCGCGAATGCTCAGGCCATGGGACTGCGCCTGCCCATCCAGCGCCTGAAGAGCGGCATGCAGCTTCAAAAAACCATCATTGGGGCCAACGAGATCGTTGTAATAACACGGCCCCGCCGACCCCAGCAGCCAGGCACCGATGCTGCCAATGATCACCCAGGATGCCACCCATGTCCCGATCAGGCGTCCGCGCGCGTCCACATCATGGATCGCCGCCGACACCACCATCGGAAACAGAAACATCATCGGCAACCAGACGGCGTAAGCGGCGTCTAAGATCAGCGTCGGCCAAACGCCGCCAAAAAAGGCATGAGTCACTTCCCATGCATCGCGCCCGCCAAAGATCCAGCGTTCGGCCGCGGCAATATGAACGTCGAATGGAAATCCTCGGGCCGGCAAGACGATCTGCTTAAACACCTGAAAAAGAGGCAGGGTCACACCCGTTGCCAGCACCGCGCACATCATCCACCGCGTCCGCAATTCAGCCGGGTCCGTCGTCTCGCGGAAAATGGCTGGGACGCGCCAACAGGCAATGACGATTCCAGCTGCCAAAAAGGACAGGCCAAGATAGGCCCCATTGAGCAAGCCCAGTTCAATCAGGTTGAGATGCGGATAGAGAAAAACAGGCCAAATAATGCTGGCGGCCACACATAGAGACAGGATGCCCAGCACAGCCAAACGCATCCGATCACCCGCTGGGTCGAGGATTTCAGACCTGACTGACGCTGCTCTGTTTATGAATGCCAACCCGAATCCCCAAAGCTGATCATTTGATCTGTCTTTGTCGGCAGCAGCGGATGCCACACGCCTGTCATCAAGATGTAACAAAAATGCCACGTGCAGGCCAGTGGTTTCGATCAAATCGAACCCTACGGATCAGGCCTCTGGCCTCAAAGGCCTCAATTGAGAAAGCATCGACGTCCAACGCTCGCTGCGGCATGTGAGCAGAAATTCACGATAAACCCAGACGAACTCATGTAGATAGCGTCTGCTGCGCAGCTTGAACGCTCAGGGGATTTCGGTTGTTCGTTGGACTACAATATTTGCGCGCTTATGCAGCCTTATTGGTCGTGTTTTTCCATGCAGCCGTGAACGCGCAATCGGGGTTCATTGTCGGCGAGGCGGGGGTAGACATATTCTTCGTTCTGTCGGGGTTCCTGATGTGGCGGATCACGAATGAAAAAACAGCCGCCCTCGCCTTCCTGCGCAATCGTATCCGTCGGATTGTCCCGGTTTATTGGATTGCCTCCCTCCTGGTGTTTCTGTTGGCCGAACTTGGCCTCACCAGTCGAATCGTGGCTGACTTAGGGCATCTCTTGGCCTCTCTGTTCTTCATTCCCTATAAGGGCCCGGGCGGAGTGTACCCGATCCTCATCGTCGGTTGGACGCTCAATTATGAGATGTTTTTCTATGCCGTATTCTCAGCCTGTCTTGGTCTTCGCCGCAAATACATCCCCGTGGTTCTGACAGCTCTCTTCGTGGGACTGGCTGGGCTCGGTCCGTTCGCAGACGGGTCCATCTTTGCGAAATTCTACACAAATCCGATCATCTTAGAGTTTGTGGCGGGCATCTGGCTGGCGGTCGCGCTGGAGAAGACACCTGACCGACGCATCGGCGCACTGCTGCTGCTTTTCGGCCTTCTGGGGACGCTCGCGGGCGGCGATCTGCCAAGGATCATCGGCTATGGAGTCCCTGCCGTGTGCTGCGTTTGGGGTATGTTGGCAATAGAGCGTGATGGCGGGCTACCGAGCATCCCTATGTTGCGGTTCGCCGGAGACGCGAGTTATTCCATCTACCTTTGGCACATTTTCGCCATATCGCTCTTGGCGCCATTCCTCAGAGACCTCCCCTTTTCGACTGTGAGCCTCTTCTCAGCAGGCCTCGCGTTGGGAATTGCCGGGTGGTTCGCACTTGAGCGGCCGATCCTTCAGCGGTTTTCCAGAACGTCCAAAACTTAAGATGCGGCCAAGGCGGCAGGCCTAAGGAACTGCCTAAACAGTTGAAGAGCTAAACATCTGGGAAAAGTGGCGCGCCCGGAACGATTCGAACGTCCGACCCTCAGATTCGTAGTCTGATGCTCTATCCAGCTGAGCTACGGGCGCGCATTGAAGTGGCGCGGTTAGTCGGCTTTTTTCAAAAGTGCAACCCCGTTGCGACTTGGAAATGCAACTCCTAGAAGAAGACATATGAACCGCATCCTCCTTTCCGCCCTTATCCTGTCGCTTAGCGGATGCGCTGGGGCCGGAAATTATCCGACGCTCAACCCGCGCCCGATTGAGACGAAGGCGGCAGGCTTGCTGGCCGAGCCTTCCGTGCCAGACGCGCCGCTGGCACCTGCCAGCCCGGAAGCCCAGTCAAAGATCGCCGCTGCGCTCCGCATGGCGCAGGACGGGGCAACCGCCTTTGATGCCGCCTTGCCTGCAGCCCGCGCTGTGGCAGCTGCAGCAGGTGCAGGCGGAACAGAAAGCTGGATCAACGCTCAGATGGCTGTGTCTGCGCTGGAGCAGCAGCGGGGGCCGGTGAAGTCCGCACTCGCAGATCTGGACGATTTGCTCCGCAAGACCTTGTCCGGCCCGCCAAGCGAGGATCTCGCCCGCGTTCAGGCAGCGATCCGAACCGTCGCTGTGATCGATACCCAGCAGGAGCAGGCCATGACAGACCTGCTACAGCGCATCAGCCGCTAATCGCGGCCTTGTGGGTTTTCGCATTGTGAACATAGTGCGCGACCGCAAGGCTGTTGCCCGTGGCCCACATTTCATCCAATTCCCGCATCAGCTTTGCTGGACGCCCACCCCACATTTGGAAGCTTTCAATCCGCTTGCCGGGGGTTAGCATGCCGCCTGCGGCGAGCATCGAATTTTCCTCAAGCACGCAACCGTCCATGACAATGGAGCCCAGACCCACCAGCGCGTTCTTGCGCACCGTGCAGCCGTGGAGCATCGCCATATGGCCGATGAGCGCACCTTCCTCGATGATTGTCGGAAAGCCGATCATGCCGCCTTTGTCTGAATCGCAGTGGATGACAGTGCCGTCCTGAATGTTGCTGCGAGCCCCAATGCGGATCGCGTTCACGTCCCCGCGCAGCACGCAATTATACCAGACGCTCGCTTCCGGTCCAATCTCAACATCGCCAATGATGCGGCAGCCGGGGGCGATGAACGCAGACGGATCAATGCGCGGCGTATGCCCGTTCAGTGAGATGATGCTGACGCCGTCCATTCGGCTCTCCCGATGCTGTAAGTGATATGGGTTTTCAGCGGGCTGCCTTCGGGCACATTGGGATGGTCAAACCCCATATCGGCATGGCGGTGCATGCCCAGCCGTTCCATCAGGCCCCAGCTCTTTTCATTATTGTCGACGGTGATCGCCCAGACGTCTTCGTCGGGCAGATGCGCAAAGGCCCAATCGATAGAGGCTGACGCGGCTTCGCGCGCATAGCCCTGCCCCCAGGTGTCGAACGCAAAGCGCCAGCCCACTTCCACGCGGTCTTCAATCGGGGTGTTCTTGCCGCCGCGGATGAGACCACACCAGCCGATCAGCCGCCCATCATCCTTACGTTCCACCGCCCAGAAACAATGGCCGAGCGTGTCCTGCAGGCCGCGCAAGCGGTCAACCAGCGCCTTGATGTCGTCCATCGTCATGGCAGGGCCCAAAAACTTCATAACGCGCGGGTCGGTATTGATCGCGTGGAAAGCAACCATATCCCCATCGCGCCATTCCCGCAGGATCAGGCGTTCGGTTTCAAGAAGGAATTCAGCCATGGATGCTCAATAGGGGTTCACGCGAAGCACGCGAAGAAAATAAGATCACAAAGATGACAAGACCGTCGACTTTTTTTGCCGTGGTGACTGGCGTTGCGGGCATGTGGCGACAAATCATTGATGAATATTCAGCGGTGAGCCGCTGACCTGCTGGTAGTTGTTTACGATGCGTCGGAGGCCTTCCCGGAAGGTCATGCTCGAAACGCGTGCTCGATGTGCAGCCCGTCAACCACAATGGGCACGATCTTTTGTGTCTCAACACGCAATCCACGTTCCGCAAGCATGTGTGCCAACACTTTTTCATAGGCTGCCTCTAACAAACCCGGCCCGAGGCGCTGATGCAATTTCAGACCGCAGTCGACCGCAATGCTGGCCATGGCTTCGATGTCAGGAAGCTCAGACACCCTTTGCGTCCTTGTTTTCTTCGCGCCCTTCGCGTGAACAGAATTCAGCCATTCAACAGCTTTGCCGCATGCAGCGCATGGTACGTCAGCACGCCTGAACAGCCCGCGCGCTTGAAGGCGAGGAGCGTTTCAAGGACAAGCTTGTCTCGGTCGCCCACGCCGGCTGCGACGGCAGCCTCGATCATCGCATACTCACCCGACACCTGATAGGCGAACACAGGCACGTCGAACGCCTGCTTCACGCGGACAATGATGTCGAGATAGGGCAGGCCGGGCTTGACCATGACACTGTCCGCGCCTTCTTCCAGATCGAGCGCCACTTCGCGCAGCGCCTCTTCGGCATTGGCCGGGTCCATCTGATAGGTCTTCTTGTCGCCTTGCAGGAGGCCTGCCGCGCCGACGGCGTCACGGAACGGACCGTAAAACGCGCTCGCATATTTGGCGGCGTAACTCATGATCTGGACGTTGGGCAGCATCGCGTCTTCCAGCGCAGCACGGATGGCGCCTATGCGGCCATCCATCATGTCCGACGGGGCGATGATGTCCGCCCCTGCCTGCGCCTGATTGAGCGACTGGCCGACAAGCACCTCAACCGTGGCGTCGTTCAGCACATAGCCTTTGGTATCGATCAGCCCGTCATGACCGTGCGCAGTATAAGGGTCGAGTGCGACGTCCGTGAGCACGCCAATGTCCGGCACAGCGTCCTTGATCGCTTTGGTCGCACGGCACATCAGATTGTCGGGGTTCAGCGCCTCCCGCCCGTCGTCCGTGCGGAGATCGCGCGGCGTGTTGGGGAAGAGCGCGACGCAAGGGATGCCAAGGTCACGCGCTTCCTTGGCGCGCTTGGCAATATCCTTGACCGGCCAGCGCGAAACGCCGGGCAAAGTCGCAATCGGTTCTTCCGTGTCGCCTGCCGTAATGAACAAAGGCCAGATGAGGTCCGCCGGTGTCAGCACCGTTTCCCCATGGAGCGCGCGGCTCCATCCGGTGGCGCGCGTGCGCCGCATACGGGTGGGAAGATGGAGGCTGGCCGTCATGGGATCACCTTATAGGCTCATTGAACGCGGCGTCACATGGCAAGAATTGCCTGTGGAGGACAGCATTTTTTTGCGGCGCAATAAAGATGCCCCGCCTTGCTGCTCTCACAACAAGGGCGGCAGCGACACGCCGGTCGCCACCGCCCGAGGTGAAGGTGCGCCTGATTAGTTGATCAGCTTGCCGAGCTTCTTCGCCGCAACCTCGCGACCGCCAAGGCCAACGGCCAAGGCAAAGGCGACGGCGACACCAACAGCAATGGCGCCAAAGGCATAGTCGACAATCTGGCCGCCAATGTTCATCTGCTTGAGGCCGATGAACACGAACAGGCCGACCGTCAGCCAATGGACGAGGCTCGGCGCAATGCCTTCTCCGGCAGCGGCGGCAACCAACCCACGCAACACGCGCGCCAGAATGACGCCTGCCGCGATGAGAACCGCGCCGAAGATAACGCTGGCGCCCTGATCGAGCACCGTTTCCACGATGTGGGTCAATTCAGGGAAGCCGAGCAACCGGGTTGCGGCAACCGCCATGAACAGCATGATGGCGACTTGGGAAATGGTCGCGACAACCCCCGATGCGCTGCGTCCTTCGGGCACGATGCCGATAGCTTCCACCGAACGGTCAAAGCCTAAGCCCGGCAGGACTTCCTCAATCATGCTCCCAACCCAGCGGGCAATGACATAGCCAAGGCCGAGCACAAGGCTTGCGCCGATGATGAGCGGCACAGCGGACAACACCATTTCCAGCATCGCCTTGGCCGGTCCCGTGATCGACGGAATGTCAAGAACATCCAACGCGGCAATGCCGACAGGCACGATGATGAGAATGAACACGATCGTGCCGATTGTCTTGCTGATTGCACTGTTGCCGGTGACGGCTTCGGCGCCCCCTAGGTTTGCCCATTTGTCGAAATTGACGGTGGCAAGCGACGTCTCAACAATGTCGCGGACGATCTTTGCGATCATGCCGCCGACAAAGAAGATAATCCCCGCGCCGAGCACCTTTGGCATAAACGCCACGAAGCTGTTGATGAGGCTCTGCACCGGGGCGATGACACTGTTGAGGTCGAGCGCCTGTAGGATAGCAACGAGGCCGAACAGCCAGATGAAGAGCGATACGATGCGCCCCAGTGCCGCACCAACGCTTTCGCCTGAAGCCGCCGCCCGCTGGAAAAGAGGGACACGGTCAACCAGCTTTGCAAAGGACCATTTGGCGGCCTTTGCCAGCAGCCAAGTAACAACAAGGATTATGGAAATGATCAGCGCCTTCTGGCCAAGCGCTGCGGCTAGAACGGGATCAAACTGATACCCGCCAAGTGATAGTGTCTGCATGGATAGTCTCCCCAAGGTCAAAAACGCAACCACGGGGGCGCCCGGCCAGTTGTCTGGAACCTGAGAATCAGCCGGATGAAGAACGCCCCCAATCGGGATGGTTAACCAAGCTTTAAAAGAACGCAATTGCGCGCTATCAGGCCTTTGATCTCATTAGATTTCTGCGTTGTGATTGGCCGCTGGAGCCGCAACCATGCGCGACGACTTCCACCCGCCATGCCAGTAAAAGGCCAGGGTGAGCAGGAGAGATGTCACCGCGCTCGACCCAAAGGCGGCCCAGATCGCGTCTGCCCCCCAATAAGGGTGGAGCAGAAAGCCGACGGCAAATCGCATCACCACGGAGGACAACACAAGAATAACAAACGGCCCAATGACCGCGCCATTGGCCCGCACAACCGAGCCGAGAACCATCGAAATGCCAATGGCGATAAAGGTCCAGCCGACCAGCAGGTTCATGTGCACGGCAATTGCGGTGGCCGCGCCCGCATCCGGCAGGAACAGCGACAGGATCGGGTGAATGCCCAGCGTGATTAGACCCAATAACGTGACCGACATCAACGCGTTGATGCCCATCCCAGCCCAAGCCACGCGCGACAGGCGGGACCAGTTGCCTGCACCGATATTCTGCGCCGCCATCGCACTGACGGCGCTGCCCACCGCAATGGCGGGCATCTGCACATAGCTCCACAACTGGTTCATCACCCCGAACGCGGCGGCTGTTTCCACGCCCTCGCGGTTAATCAGGCCAACCATGACGAGGGACGACATCGACATGACGATCATCGACAAGCCCATGGGAAGGCCCTTGGCGAAGATGGGCCGAACATGGTTCATATCCGGGATCAGCCAGCGAAGCTCCTCCCCGCGCAGGCGGATGGTGATGTCCCGCCTGTAAATCTGCCAGACGAGCACGATGATGCTGATGAACGTCGCCAGCACCGACGCCAGTGCAGACCCGGCAATGCCCATGGCGGGCACGGGGCCGAGCCCCAAAATGAAAACCGGGTTCAACCCGGCATCAAGGATGACATTGAGCACGGTGTTCCAAAGCGGCGTCACCGCATCGCCCACGCCGCGCATGGCGGACGACAGCAGGATGGCGAGAAACGAAAACGGCATCCCCAAAAACATGACCCGCAAATAGGTGAGCGCCAGCGGATAAGCATCCTTGGGGGTTGCCAGCAGGTGCAGCACATCCGGCGCAAAGATCCAACCCAGCATGGCCGTGAGAATGCCGAGAACAAGGAACAATCCGGTTGCCGCGCCGATCGTGCGGCGGACATCGGCGACATCCCTCCGGCCCATCGCCTGCCCGATGAGGATCGTTGTCGCCATCGCAAAGCCGAACATGGTCGCGTACATGAGGAACATCGTCATGTTCGCATTGGCCGTCGCAGCTAGGGCGCGTTCCCCCAAAAACTGACCCACAAACACAGAGTTTACAGAGCCATTGGCCGACTGAAGAATGTTCACGCCGAGCGACGGCAGCGCAAACAGGAACAGCGTCTTGGCGACTGGACCTGTCGTCAGATCACGTTGACGCGAACGATCCGACACTAACCCAGCCGCGCGAGGGCCGCTGTCAGCCGCTCCGCCTCTGCTGCCTTTTCGGCATGGTCTGCGCGCGCCTTTTCCACTGCCTCAGGCTTTGCCTTTTCGACAAAGGCCGGATTGTTGAGGCGGCCTTCAAGCGACTTGGCTTCCTTGGTCGCCGCTTCAATCGCCTTGGTGATGCGAGCGCGTTCGGCATCGAGATCGATCACACCGGCAAGCGGAATGACAAAGGTCGCTTCGTCTATGACGAGCTGGATCG
>JBBATT010000002.1:0-25606 GCA_040398605.1 Chakrabartia sp. | reverse complement strand
GGGTGGCGATGGCGAGGCCGGCGGCGTCGTCCTTCGCGCTGTTGATGCGCTTGCCACTCGACAAGCGCTGCATTGCGGTGTCCAGCGAAGCGTTCGCAAGACGACCGACATTGTGAGCGCGGAGAGCGCTCACGTTGGTGTTAATGACAGCCATGATTTTATCCTTCCTTTAGCGACCATCGGGGCATCGATTGGTCACATTGCAATTAACGTCTCCGCTCCGATCGGTTTTAAATTCCCCCTGTCGCTTTTCTGACGGAGGGCCATTTAATCTCGTAAAATCAGTGACTTCAACAAAGTGGCACATCGCTTGCTTTATGGTTCGCGGGCCCGGACGGGCGGATTTTTTTGAGCGAACCAACACGCATGAAGGCAATCGACACAGGGGGGCTGATGCAGATGCGATCAGCGATCCTGAACCAGAACACCGCGTTGCAGCGGGCGGCAGGGCAAGAAGGGCCTGCCGCTGTGGGCGGTGCCGCGCCTGCGCAAGGCGGTGGCTTTGGGGAGACGATGGTCAGCGCGATCAAGTCCGTCAACGAACAGCAGGCTAAATCGACCGGCCTCACCGAATCCTACGAACGTGGCGAAACCAGTGACCTCGTGCAGGTCATGGTCGAACGCCAGAAAGCTTCCGTTGGCTTTGAAGCGACCCTTCAGGTCCGCAACAAGCTCCTGTCCGCATATCGCGACATCATGAACATGCCGGTGTAAAAAATGGCCGAACAAGACATCATTCCCGCCAGCCCTGCCGCGCGGCTCCAAATGGGTGGCCCGATGGGCGGCGTCCGCAGCTTCATGGCGCAACCCGCCGTCACGCGGAGCCTGCCGATCATCGGTCTGCTCGCAGCACTTGCCATTGCAGCGGCGGCCTGGTGGACCTTCCAAACCCCGCCGCAACGGCCCCTTTTTGAAGGGCTGGCGGAGAACGACAAGGCGGCGGTCGCAAGTTCGCTGCAATCGGCAGGCATAAACTATACGCTGGACGGCGGATCAGGCGCCATAAGCGTTGCCGATCAGGACTTTCATAAAGCCCGCATGCTGCTCGCAGGCCAAGGCCTCCCCAAGGCGGCCCCCAGCGGCGATGCCCTTGTCAGCGCCATCCCCATGGGCGCCAGCCGCGCGGTTGAGGGTCAGACGCTGAAGGCCGCGCGTGAGGCAGACCTTGCCCGCACCATAGAAGCGATTGATGCGGTGGCCAGCGCGCGCGTGCATCTGGCGACGCCGGAACCCAGCCTGTTTGTGCGCGATGCGGCAGAGCCTGCCGCCTCCGTGATGCTGCGGCTGCAAACCGGACGCACCTTGGCTGACGCGCAGGTCCGCGCCATCCGACATCTTGTGGCCTCGTCCGTACCGGGCCTTGGTGCTGAACAGGTATCGATTGTCGATCAGTCCGGATCGCTCCTTTCGCAACAGGGCAGCAATGGCGATGACCGCAACTTCCAACTGCAGACGCAGATGGAAGAACGCTATCGTCAAGCGATCACCACGCTCCTCACCCCCGTCATGGGCGTCGGCAACTTTTCAACCGAGGTGCATGCAGAGCTGGATGTGACCGAAAGCCAGTCGACGCGCGAAACATACCCCAAGGATGACGCGGCCCTGCGCCGCGAAGAGGGAAACAAATCATCCGGCACAGCTTCGGCCCCCGCCATGGGCATTCCAGGTGCCACGTCCAACACCCCGCCGACCACCGCCCAAGTCTCAACAACGCCGCCCGCGGCCCCGCCCGCCGCAACCGCCGCCGCCGCACCCCAGACGGAAGAACAATATTCCCGCAGCTTTGATGTGGGCCGTGAAATCTCGGTCACGCATCAGCCCGTGGGCCGCCTGAAACGGGTGTCGGCGGCAGTGGCGCTCAACACCGCAAAGCCCTTGAAGCCCGCCGAACTCCAGCAGATCGAAGCATTGGTAAAGGGCGCCGTCGGTTTTGACGCACAGCGCGGCGACACTGTTGCTGTGTCGATGCGCCCCTTTGCCAAGGTGGAGCAGCCGGAAGAACAGTTGCTCGACAGCCCATGGCTGATGCCATTGATCCAGCAGGGCGGCGCTTTGCTCGGCGCACTTCTCGCCTTCCTCTTCATCGGCCGGCCGATCATGAAGGCGCTAAAGCGCCCCGTCGCAGCCGACGCTCCGGTTGACGAAGCGCTGGCAGGTCAGTTGATGGAGGCGACCGCTATGCCTGCCCCGGGCCGCCCGGTCACACTCTCGATGATTGAGTCTGCCCCCAGCTATGAAGCGCGCGCCGCCCTTGTCCGCAATTTTGTAAAGCAGGACCCGGCACGCGCCGCACTGGTCGTCCGCCAGCTGATGCAGGAAGGCCAAAAGAATGGCTGAGGCTGACGACGCGCAAGGCGCAACGCCCTCCATCGACGGCAAGTCGGCAGCCGCCGTCCTCATGATGTTGTTGGCCGAAGAAGAAGCTGCCGCCATCGTGGGGCATCTCGACGCCAATGAAGTCAAAGCACTAGGCAGTGCGATGCTCGGCGTGGCCGGGATCAGCGAGAACAATGTTGACGCCGCGCTGGAGCTGTTTGCCACCAAATGCCGGGGCGTAAACCCGCTTGCGGCAGACCCAGCGCCGCGCGTCCGCTCTGTCATTGAACAAGCGCTGGGCCCCTCACGCGCGGGCACATTGCTTGCCGATATCGCGCCCGTCTCCTCTCCCAAACTGACCGAGATGCTTGACTGGATGGAGGTCGATGTGCTGGCCGTGCTGCTCGATAATGAGCACCCACAGGTCGGCGCGCTCATCGTGTCCAGCCTGAGCGCTGATCTCGCCGCGCAAGCGCTCGGTAAGCTGGAGGAAGGCCGTCAAACCGATCTGCTGCTGCGCGCCGCGCGGCTTGGCCGGGTGAGCGTTGAAGCCATCACCGAACTGGAAGACATTGTTTCGCGCTATGTCGGCGATGCTGCCCCGCCGCCCAAGGTGGAACTGGGCGGATCATCGGGCGTCGCCAAGATTATGAACAGTCTTGGCAAGCCCAGGGGCGAACGCCTGATCAAAGCGATCCGCAAGGCCGACAAGCCGATTGCCGATGCCATTGAAGAAGGCATGTTCGTCTTTGAAGACCTGCTCGACCTCGACAACAAGGCGCTCGGCACCGTCATGCGCTCGGTCGATTCAAGCGCGCTCGTCTTTGCGCTCAAAGGCGCGCCGAAAGAACTGGTCGACCGCATTTTCGCCTCCATGTCGCAGCGAGCGGCCCAGTCCATTCAGGACGAAATGGCCGAAAAGACAATGGTCAAGCGCGCCGAAGTGGACGAGGCGCAAAAGGCTGTCATCGCCATCGCACGTCAACTCGCCGACGCAGGCGAGATTGTACTCGGATCGTCAGGCAATGACTATGTCTGAGGTTGTGGTCCTTCCCTTGGGCGCGATACGCCCGGTCAACAGCCCGTTTCGACCCGGCATCGACGGCGACAGCGGCCTTACGACCAGGACCGCGACCCGGCCGAGCGCGCCGCAGGACGACTATGCCCGCGGCTTTGCCGATGGTCTGGCCGAAGCCGATGGGCGTTCCACCGCCGACACGTCGGCTGCCGAAAAGATCCGCCAAGCGATCACGCAGTTGCGCGCCGAGCCGTCCGAAGAGCTCGGCCTCTATGTTGCGGAAGTCGTCTCCCACCTCGTCCGCCAGATCGTCGGGGAGACGCAGATCGCGCCCGAGGAGATCACCCGGCGTGCACAGGCCGCAGCATCCCTGATCGCCGATAATGACGCCGCAACAGCCATCCGCCTTCACCCCGACGACGCGGCGTTGGTGGGCACAACCATCGGCGCAATCTCCGTCGTGCCGGAACCCGGGCTCCTGCGCGGCGATGTTCTGATCGAGTGCGCGGCGGGCACAATTGAAGACGGCAACGCTATGCGTCTGGCCGCCCTCAACGCAGCGCTTGGGCTTGGAGGCCATGAATGAGCCGCCTCATGCCTGCCGCGCGGGACCGCCTTGATGACTTCAAGCCCGCCTTTGGCGCCATCCGTACTGGCCGTCTGGTCGGGCATGACGGCGTCATGCTGGAAGCCGAGGGACTGGACCTTCCGCTGGGGGCCAGTGCCCGCATTCAGGCCGTCGATGGCCGCAAGATGCGTGGCGAAGTCGTTGGCTTTCGCGGCAGCCGCACCCTGCTCGTCCCGCTCGACGGTGCCGCCCCTTATCGCGCAGGCAGCCGGATCGAACCCGATGCTGAGGCCGGACGCGTCGCCTGTGGCAAGGCGCTGCTCGGTCGCATCATCGGCGCACATGGCGAGCCGCTGGATGGGCGTGGCCCAATCCTCGCCCGCGACAGCTGGCCACTCCATGGCCCCGTCAGCAACCCCCTCAATCGCGGCCGCGTCGTGCGTCCGCTCGATCTCGGCGTCCGCGCCGTGAACGGCCTGCTGACGGCGGGGGAAGGCCAGCGCATCGCCATCATCGCAGGGTCCGGCGTCGGCAAATCGGTGCTGATGGGCCAGATGCTTGGCGGCAGCGAATGTGATGTCGTCGTCATCGGCTTGGTTGGAGAGCGCGCGCGCGAAGTCACGGACTTCATCGAGACACGCCTGTCCGCCAGCATGATGCCGCGCGCAGTTGTCGTTGCAGTGCCCGCCGATCATCCACCACTGCTCCGGCTGCGTGCCGCGATGCGGGCGACTGCGATTGCAGAACATTTCCGCCATGAAGGCAAACGCGTCCTGCTCCTCATCGACAGCCTGACCCGTGTGGCCCATGCCCAGCGGGAAATCGGGCTCGCGCTTGGGGAGCCGCCAACGATGAAGGGTTATCCACCCTCTGCGCTTGGCCTCATCCCCGGCCTCGTGGAACGCGCCGGTCGCGATGTCCGATCGGGCGGGTCGATCACGGCGCTCTACACCGTCCTTGCCGATGGCGGCGACAATGATGACCCCGTCGTCGATACCGCACGCGCCATTGCCGACGGACATATCGTCCTGTCGCGCGCCCTATCTGAACAGAATGTCTTTCCCGCGATTGATGTCGGCAAATCGCTGTCGCGCGTCATGGCCGACATCACCGATGCGGATCATCTGCGCGCCGCCGCCCGCTTCCGCCAACTCTGGTCCACCTATGAGGACAACCGCGATCTTGTGCTGATGGGGGCCTATGTGTCCGGCAATGATCCCGTGCTGGATGAAGCCATCGCGCGCCGCAATGAAATGCTCGATTACCTTCGCCAGACACCGCACCAAAATGTGCCCATGGCCCCCGCGCGGGCTGATCTGCTGGAGGCCTTTCTATGAGCCTCATCGAGCGCCGCCAGCGCATATTGTCTGTCCGCGCCCGCCAGACGCGGATCGCGCGCCTCCGTCTTGCTGAAGCGCAGCGAAGGCTGGAACGACTTGAGGGGACGGCCAGTCAGCTCGCCCGCATGGCAGCGACGCTGACCCCGGATCAGGGCCCGACCGACGGCCTATCACTGCGCGCACTGGGCGAACTGGGGGAACGCCTCGGCAATGCGTCCCACCAGATGCGCGCACCAATTTCCGACGCCGTCGACGCACGAGACCTGAAACTGGCCGACAACATCCGGGCCGAGCGCCTGGAAAGCACCGCTGAAAAGATGGCCGATCGCGCCGAACGTCAGGCGGACTATCAGCGCGACCTCCGTTCTGATGCCAACCGGCCATTCCGGCCGCGTGTTTCGGTTCTGGAGTCAGAAACTTGACACCCATGACTCTGCCCCCTGCGCCAACCGGAGCTCCCTTCGCGTCGTCCGCGCCTGTCGCAAGCCCGCAAACCACAAACCCTGAAGACACGGCTGTAGCGCAGCTAAGCTTCGATGCGGTCTGCCAGACGATCGCGAAGTCCGCGCCATCACGTAAGGCCGCGCCGCAATCCCCGATGCCGGTCCGTGCGCGTGAGACGTCGCCGAGCAATTCTATGGTCGCTCAGATCCTCGCGCCGATCATGCCGAAGCCGGACAGCGCGCCCGCAATTGAGGATGACATCAACACCCCAAGCGCGCCTGTCTTCCCTGCCCTGCCCGACACGTCCGTCACAGCGCTGCTCGCCATCGTGCCGCCGCCTCCTGTCGCTCTAGCTGCTCCTGTCACTGAAGACGCCCCTGCCATCAGATCGACTGGCGCTGCGACGGTCGCCGCCGACGCGATGCCCCTCCTCTTCTTTACCGACGACCCAAGCAGCGCAACCGACCCCGCTGACTTTGCTGAAGACCTGATCGCCGCATTGACCCCCGCCACGTCGTCCTTGGTCGCCGACACCAAGACATTGGCGAAAGTAGATGCGCCCGCCCTCGTTGATCCGCGTCCCAAACTGGACGTGACGAGCGATGCTTGGCTGGACCAGTTGACAAAGGACATTAGTGCTTCCGCGACATCCGACGGCAAGCTGTCCTTCCGCATCGTGCCGCCGCAACTGGGCCGTCTCGACATCGCGATCGAGACACGCGACGCGGGCGTTGCTGTCCATATGAAGGCCGAAACGCGCGAGGCCCATCTCCTCATCGCCAACGCGCAACACCGACTAGAGGAGGCCTTGGGCACCCAAGGCGTAAGAGTGACGGAAACCAGCGTTACCTCTAATGGCGGCGGAGATCTGCCGCGATCGCATTTTATGCCGCAAAATCCGCTGATCGAAGCCGTTACTGAAACCAAACGCGAAGCCGACGCGCCGACCACAGGTCGCGACGCGGGCCGCTTTGCATGACCATCTGAAGGACAAGACGCATGGCCAAGGACCCCATCCCGACCGAAGGCAAAAAGAAGTCATCGCTCAAGAAGATCATCATGATCAGCCTTGGCGGAATCGTGCTGCTGGGCGGCGGCGCGGGGGCAGGCATGTATTTTGGCGGTGCTTTTGAGCCCCATGCCGAAGAAAAGAAGGAAGACCCGCATCGCCCAAAGCTTGTCGAGAAAAGCGACGAGCCCGCCAAAGCGGGGGGTGAGGGCGAAGATGCAAAGCCCGCGCCACGCGTCGGCACTGTCTATGTCGAAAACGACAAGACCAAGGTCGATCCGCGCAAATTTGAAGCCGGTTATCTTCAACTGCCGGAAAACTTCACATCAAACCTCGCCAATGGCGATGGCTTTGTGCAGGCCGGCCTCAGCGTCTCGACCTATTATGATGACAAAGTCTTCGCCAATGTGAAACGCCACATGGTGCCCATCCGTTCGGCCGTCCTGATGGTGCTGGCTGTGCAGGACGGCGTTCTGCTCTCCACACCTGAGGGCAAAATGCGTCTGCAAAAGGATCTGACCGACGCCATCAACAAAGTGCTGCGCGACAAAGAAGGCTTTGGCGGCATCGACAATGTGTATTTCTCCAATCTGGTGATCCAGTGACCCCGGATCAGCTTCGCGCCGCCGACGTTCAACCCGCTTCGCTTGAAGTGAGTGCCGACAAAGCGCAGGAAATCGTCAGCGCGCTAAACGTCGTGACGGATCGCATGGTCGATGACGTGACGGCGGCCCTTGCCGCCATGGGGCTGACGGTCGCCGTCACGCCCGAACGTTCTGAAACCGTCCGCTTTGGGGACTGGCGCTCCGGCCTCTCGCCGCTGTGTGCCATTGCTGTGTGCAAGATGCCGCCGCTCAAAGGCCAGATCCTCATATCCGTGCCGCCGGCACTTGTCGGGTGCCTGACCGACATCTTCTTTGGCGGCGATGGCGACACGGCGGCAGAGCGATCCGCGTTCACTGCCACCGAACAGCGCATCTTCCTTCGTTTGGCCGATCTGCTGGCCGACGCCCATTCGCGCGCTTGGCCGGGGCCTGCCACACCGGAGATTGCGGCCATTGAAACCGTCCGCAACAATTTGCGCATGGCGCGCGATGGAGACCCGGCCATCCTGCAATCCCTGACCATCCAGCGCGGCAAGACCCAGCTTGGCCGAATTGATTTCGTCCACGCAGCGCCGCAGTTGCGCGGCATGTTCGGCACCGAAGACGGGGGTGTCAATGAACCGGCAAGCCCCGCATGGCGCTGTCAGTTGGAAGCCGCGATGCTCCATGTGCATCTGCCCGTGCGATCCGTGATTGCGCGCCCCGAAATCAGCTTAGCGACGCTTTTCCGCCTGTCTCCGGGGGACATCATTCCCATCATTCTCCCTCAGACTGTCCCTGTCATCGCAAATGGCAGGGTTCTTGCAAGAGGTTCGATTGGCGAGGCCAATGGCCGTGCCGCCATCAGAATCGAACAGCTTGAAGAACGGAAATGAGTAATGAGCGACATGACCGAAGCCCCCGACGCTGCAGAGCGCGCGCGGGCTCAAGAGTTTTCCGGTCCGAATTTTGATCTTCTCTCCGGCGTCTCGCTGCGCCTCTCCGTGGAGGCAGGGTCAACATCCATGCCGCTGGCCGAACTGCTGGCCCTTAGCGAAGGCAGCGTTGTCGAGCTGAACCGTCAGGCAGGCGAACTGCTCGACGTGATGGTCAACGGCACGATCGTGGCCAAGGGTGAGATCGTCACGGTTGATGGCCGTTACGGCATCCGCATCGTCGAAGTCGCATCCGCCAATCAGCGCGCAGCTGGTCTGGAACGGCGTTGACATGGGCGAGTATATTCTGCGCCTGATCGCGCTTATCCCCGTGGTGGGTGGCCTCGCTTGGGGGTCACTGTGGATGTGGAAGCGGCTTCAGCTTGGCATGCCCGCACAAGGCAGCGCCAATGGCAGCCGCGCGCTGCGCATCGTCGAAGTTCTCCCGCTCGGCCTTGGCAGCAAGCTGGCCGTGGTGGAGTTTCAGGGGCGCGAGCTGCTGGTCTCGGTGTCCAAAACCGACGTCCGCCTGATTGCCGACAGCCATGATTAAGATCGCCCTCCGTCTGGTCGTGGTCTCCGCGCTTTTATATGCAGCCCCTGCCGTCGCGCAGGAGGCCCAGATGCAGGGCGCGCTCTCCAGCCTGGCCGGAGACGGCAAGCCGCTGTCGCTCTCCTTGCAAGTACTCTTGTTGATGAGCCTGCTGACGATCCTGCCGTCACTCGTCCTGATGATGACCAGCTTCACGCGGATCATCATCGTGCTTTCGATTTTGCGGCAGGCGTTGGGCCTTCAGAACACGCCGCCTAATCAGGTGCTGGTGGGGCTGGCGCTGTTCCTTTCCATGTTCGTGATGCAGCCGCAGCTGAGCGAGATCAACAAGACAGCCTTCCAGCCTTATATGGCGGGCGCCATGCCCATTGATCAGGGCATTAAGCAGTCGGGAGAGATCCTCCACAGCTTCATGATGAAGCAGACCCGCAAGACGGATCTGCTGCTCTTTGCCGATTTGGCCAACGCCCCCAAGTTCAAATCCCCCAAGGATGTCCCCTTCACCATCTTGCTGCCAGCCTTTGTCACAAGCGAGTTGAAGACGGCCTTCCAGATCGGCTTCCTGATCTTCCTGCCTTTTCTCATCATCGACCTCATCGTGTCGTCCGCGCTGATGTCGCTTGGCATGATGATGCTCTCGCCCGCCGTGGTCTCCATGCCGTTCAAGCTGCTGCTGTTTGTCCTCATCGATGGCTGGGCGCTGACGATGGGCTCGCTTGCGGCCTCGTTCACAGGCTAGTCCCATGGAACCGATGGAATTCTTGGCCGTCGCGCAGCAGGCGTTATGGATATTGGCACTGGCCTCCGCGCCAATCCTCATCCCTGCACTGTTAACCGGCGTGCTGCTCGGCATGGTGCAGGCGGCCACGTCGATCAACGAACAGACATTGACCTTCGTGCCCAAGCTGCTGGTGACGGCGGCCTGCCTTGCCCTGTTCGGCGGCAGCATCCTCGTGCTGCTGATGGACTTCACGCAGGATCTGTTCGCCATGATCCCGGACATGGTCAGATGATCCCAGCGGGCCTCATCCAGTTTGAGGCGTCGTTATGGCTCTGGATCTTCGCGGCGATCCGGCCGGGTGCGGCCTTCCTTGTGGCGCCGCTCTTTGGAGCGCCCAGCGTGCCGTTGCAGCTGCGGCTTGTCGTCGCCATGGCGATTGGCATGCCCGCCGTTGCTGCGGGCAATGTGGCGCTGCCGCCCGACGGCCTTATGTCGCTGGCCGGCGTTTTCGCCATTGCGGGGGAGGCCACCGCCGGACTCGCCATCGGCCTTGCAACCCAAATCGGCTTTGCCGCCGCCATTGCCGCAGGGGAAACGATCAGCAACGCGATGGGCCTTGGCTTTGCCGCCATGGCGGACCCGTTAAGTGGCGCCCCCAATCCCGCCATCGGCCAGTTCCTCTCCATGGTCGCCTTGTTCATTTTCTTAGGGGCCGGCGGCCATCTCGCGCTCGCTGCCATCATTGCAGACAGCTACGCCGCTTTGCCCGCAGGCAAGGCCTGGCTCGGCCATGATGCGATAGGGAGTCTTGTTGATTTTGGCGGGGTCATTCTGGCCGCTGGTATTGTCATCGCCATGCCCGTCGCCTTCGCGCTTGTGCTCGTCCAGATCGGGATGGGCGTCCTCACCCGGTCTGCACCCGCGCTCAACCTGTTCGCGGTTGGCATGCCCGCCGCCTCACTCGCCGGGATCATCCTCCTCGCTATGGCGCTGCCAGCCATGGCCGGGTCCATCGAACTTGCCGTGACGGATGGCCTCGACATGGCCCGCCGCCTCGCCGGACGCTGATGAATGGCCGAAGTTGATCGCGACCAGAAAACCGAAGAGGCGACGCCCAAGCGCAAGCGTGAGTCCTCGGAAAAAGGCGATGTCCTTGCCTCGCGTGAATTGGCCACAGCCCTTGCGCTTGCCTTCGGGACCGGATGGATCGCCATCGCGGGCGCTTGGGCCGTCACCTCTTGGGGAGAGATGCTGAAATCCGGCCTATCGCTGGAGCCGGGTTCTACGCGCGACTTTGATGTGGGCAATAAGGTTATTGAGCTTCTCGGTATGGCCGCTGTGCCGTTGCTGGCGCTGCTGGGTGCAACGCTGCTGGCGGCGATTGCGGGAACAGCGTTGCTCGGGTCGCTCGGCTTTCGCGCCGCAGCCATGGCGCCCAAGGCCTCCAAACTAAACCCAGGGGCTGGACTGAAGCGGATGTTTGGCGCGCAGGGGGCTGCGGAACTGGGCAAGTCGATTGCCAAGGTCGTCTTCTTGGGCGCGGTCAGCTGGTGGTCGGTCTCAGGCGATATCGACCGGCTGAACGGGCTCGCCGCCAATGATGCACACGCAGCCGCTGGCACATTGGGGTCGATGCTCGTCAACCTGCTGATGTCCCTGACCATCGCGCTTGTCGCCATCGCCGCGATCGACGTTCCCATCCAGATCCGCCAGCGCAATGCCCGCCTGCGCATGTCAAAGCAGGAAGTGCGCGACGAACATAAGGAAAGCGAAGGCAAACCGGAGGTCAAAGCCGCCATCCGCCAGCGTCAATATGCGCTGCTCAGCGGATCGGCGCGTAGGGCGGTAACGGAGGCCGCCGTCATCCTGACCAACCCGACGCACTTCTCTGTGGCGCTGCGCTATCGCCCCGGCATCGACGCTGCTCCCTTTGTGGTGGCGCGCGGGCGAGGCGAGACGGCGCTGGCCATCCGCGAACTCGCAAAGGAAGCCGACGTGCCGATGCTCGAATATCCGCAGCTGACGCGCGCCATCTACTTCACGACGCGGGCCGGGCAGCCTGTGTCGCATGAACTTTACGTCGCTGTTGCGACCGTGCTCGCCTTTGTCTTCAATCTCGATGCCGCGCTCGCCACCAGCGCAGACAAACCGGACATCGACGTGCCCGACAATCTGCGATTTGATGCCTCAGGAAGGCCCGAAGCCTAAACCTCGCCGCGGAGAAGCCGTTCAGTCTTATGAGGAAGGACGCGGCATCATGGTCAGTTCAATTGCAAGCACCTTGGGGATCGGCTCCAGTATTGATGTCGCCCAGCTCGTCAATGATCTGGCCGAGGCATCGCGCGCGCCGAAAATTGACCGTCTCAACAGACGGCAAAGCGACGTCAAGGCGCAAATCAGCGCGCTGGCGCAGGCACGGTCGGACCTTGAATCCTTTACAGACACGCTCGGCAAGGTGGTCAGCGAAGGCTCGCTCAAATCCCAACCGACCGTCAGCAACGATGCCGTCCTGTCTGCGTCCGCAAATGCTGATGCGCAGGCCGGGGCCATCATGGCCGACATCGAAGTCACCCAGCTCGCCCGCGCACAGACTTTGGTGTCTGGCAATTTCGCGTCGGCCACTGCTGCTGTCGGTCAAGGCGACCTGACGTTGACCATCGGCGGTGTCGACCACGTCATTACGATTGGTGCAGCGGACGACAGCCTCACTGGCGTGGCCGCTGCCATCAATGCCGCCAACACGGGTGTCACGGCCTCGGTCCGGACCGAAAACGGTGCTTACCGGCTGATCCTCAAAGGACAATCCGGCGCAAGCAATGCCTTCACGCTGAGCGGGATCGACGCCTTTGACTATCCATCTGCCACGTCCGGTATGACGCTGGCCCAAGGCGCGCAGGATGCGTTGCTGAAGGTCGATGGTGTCCCCTATCAACGGTCCAGCAATTTGGTGAGCGACATCATCACCGGCATGACACTGACGCTCAAAAAAGCCGTTCCCGGCGAATCTGTGTCGTTGACCGCAACGCGCCCGACCGAGGCCATCAAATCGACGATGACGGACTTTGTGAGCGTCTTCAACGACATGAAGTCGAATATCAAAGCGGCCCGCAGCTCCACCAATTCGCGCACCTTGTTTGAACTGGAGCGCAAGCTGAACGGCATTCTCTCAAAATCCCTGACGACCTCCGCCGTCGGTCCGCGCAGCATGGCGGATCTTGGCCTCACGACGAACAGGGACGGCTCTGTGACGCTCGACAGCAAGAAGCTCGATGCGGCGCTCAAAAACTATCCCGACGCGGTCGAGGCCATCTTCGCTCCCATCCGCGACGCAACCCGCACGGCCGAAACAGACCCCGGCATTGGCGGCGCAATGGCCGCACTCAAGACGAGCGAAACATCATCCAGCGGCGGCCTTGCCGCACTGAAGCTCCGTCTGGAGCGCGAACAAAAGGATATCGATACAGACCGGACCCGTGTCGACGAGCGCGAGGCTGCTTACAAGGCCCGTCTGCTTAAAAACATGTCCGGCATGGACAGCCGCGTTGCCAATTTGCGGGCGACGCAATCCTATCTCCAGCAGCAAATTGATCAGTGGAATAAGAACTGATGACCGTCGCCCATCACCACCCCGGACAGGCGCGCATGCACTATGAAGCGATGTCCTATTCCAGCCGGATTGAAGGCGCATCGCCGCATGAGCTTGTCACCATTCTTTATGAAGAGCTAATCCTTGCGCTGACGCTGCTCGCCTTTTCGATGCGGGCGCAGGATTCGATGAAGACGAACGCGCAGTTTGGGCGAGCATCCGGCATCATCCACGCGTTGGAAGCCGGGCTGGATCACGATCTCGGCGGGACGCTTGCGGAAAGCCTGTCGGCGATCTACCGCAGCGCGCGATCTGAGATGATGATCGCGCGTGAAACCGGCAACCCTGACCGCGTTGAACGTCTCGCCCAGGCATTTTCCGACATGAATGACAGTTGGAAAAAGATCGCTGCCTGACGTTCGTCGATCAATGCATTGCCATAGACGTCCAAATCGGGTCTCCTCCTCTTAAGGGAGGACGAACCATGCAGATCCGAAATTTCACCCGACTATTGGCAGCCTTGGCTGTTATCGCGCCACTTTCCGCCTATGCCACCACCAAGGGCTTTGACCCGGACGCCGCGACACAAGCCTATCTCGACACGCTAAAGGGCGCCGCGCGCGCCAAGTCTGATGCCTATTTCGAAGGGGGATATTGGCTGCTGCTCTGGGGCACGTTGGCCGCAGTCCTTTCTGAGATTGTCGTTCTCTCAACCGGCCTTTCTGCACGCTTCCGCGATTGGGCAGAGCGCGTGACGAAACGTAAGTTCCTCCAGTCCATGCTCTATTCGCTGCCTTACGGCGCGTTCGGCACGATCGTGCTTTTGCCGTGGACGATCTACACCGGCTTCTGGCGGGAACGGCAATATGACCTGATGAACCAAAGCTTTGGCGGCTGGCTGGGCGAACAGGGAATCTCTTTCCTGATTTCGACCGTCATCGGCGCGCTGGCGATCGGCATTTTCATTTGGGGCCTTTCCAAAAGCCCGAAGCGCTGGTGGATTTGGGGCTCTGGCGTCACAGCCGCGTTCCTCGGGCTCATGATCCTCGTCGCGCCAGTCTTTATCAGCCCCTTGTTCAACACCTATTCCGAGATGCCAAAAGGCCCCTTGCGTGACCGGATCGTGGCGATGGCCGCGTCGCAAAACGTGCCTGCCGAACATATCTACGTGTTCGATCAATCGAAACAGAATAAGCGCATTTCGGCCAACGTCTCTGGCCTTGGCCCGACGATACGGATTTCGTTGAACGACAATCTGCTCAACCGCTCAACGCCGGACGAAGTGGCTGCGGTGATGGGCCATGAACTGGGCCATTATGTCCTCGGCCATGTCTGGAAGCTAGTGCTGAGCTTCACGCTCGTCTTCACCTTTGCCTTCTGGCTCGCCTCCCGCATCGTGCCGTTGATCGTCGAGCGCTATGGCGCGCGGTGGAAGTTGCGCGGCGTGGCCGATGTGGCCGCCGTCCCGATCTATTCGATGGTCTTGGTGGTGTTCATGTTGGTGACAACGCCTGTGACCAAGTCGATCGTCCGCATGAACGAAAGCGCAGCGGATGCCTTCGGGCTCGATGTTGCCAAAGCGCCTGATGGCTTTGCCTCGGCTGCCATGAAGCTGTCCGAATATCGCAAGATTGAGCCGACGCCGCTTGAGGAAGTCATGTTCTACGATCACCCATCGGGCAAAACCCGCGTGTCGATGTCGATGCAGTGGAAGGCAAAACATCTGACAGAGGTTGAAGCGCAGGCAAAGTAAGGGCATCGCGTCGGGCGATGCCAACTCTGTTCATCTTCGGCCTCGGCTATGCCGCCGGTCATATCGCCAACACCCTGCGCCTGCGGGGGTGGGATGTGCTGTCGACCGGCTCGGCAGGCACGATGGCTTTTGATGACACAGCCTCGGTGCGCCTTGGCCTGTCATCTGCCACGCATGTCTTGTCGTCGGTGCCGCCAGTCGCAGATGGGGACCCGGTGCTCGACACCTATGGCGACCTCATCACCGCACGGCGTGACCTGTGGCTGGGCTATCTCTCCTCCACCGGCGTCTATGGCGATACAGGCGGGGCATGGGTGGATGAAAGCGCGCCTGTCAAAGGGCGGCGCGCCAGCCGCAATGAGGCGGACGGGGAGTGGCTGGCACGCGGCGCGCGCGTCTTCCGGCTTCCCGGCATCTATGGCCCGGGGCGCTCGGCCTTAGACCGGGTGCGCGAAGGGAAGGCCCACCGTATCGACCTGCCCGACCAGATCTTCAGCCGCGTCCATGTGGATGACATTGTGTCAGGCGTGATCGCAGGGTTTGAGGGGCCAGCCGGCGCCTATAATCTGTCTGACGACCTGCCCTGTTCGCAGAACAGCGTTATTGAACATGCCTGCGATCTGCTCGGCCTACCGCAATTGCCTTTGCTGACGATAGAGGACGCGAACCTCTCCCCCATGGCGCGCGCTTTCTACGCCGAGAACCGGCGGGTCGCGAATGGGAAGGCGAAGCGGCTGCTTGGTTGGCAACCGCTCCATTCAGATTTCCGCGCCGGTCTGACCGACTGCCTGAAGGCAGAGCAGTAACGCCTACTTCTTGGGACGAATGGCTTCGACGGCCGTCCGGCCGAAGGAAGCAATCATCTCCCCAACTTCTTTGACCTGTGCGACCGAACGGGCGCTCTGTTGCTTCACAAAGTCAGCCTGGACCTGCACAATATCTTTGACGTCCTTCGACGTCGCGATCTTACGCAAGGCCGCAAACGCTTCCTTCGCATTTTCCTCAGCATGATCGATCACCCGCGCGTTGAGCGCTGCTGCATTGTGCATCGCATGCTCTGCCGTCTCGCGGATTTTCTTGCCGGCCTTTTCGACGGCATTTCCAGCATCTTCAACAGCATCATGCACCGCTGCCTCAACACGCTTCTTCGCCTTAGACGCTGTTTTAGCGGCAGACTTGGTCGCCTTTTCTGCCTTGTCCTTGATGTCGACCTTGGTCGTTTTCTTGGCCATGCTTTTGTCCTCTCGTGCGGTACTTGCACCGTAGCGCGAAGTTACCGCAAATAGTGTTAACTTACGAGTCCGCCGTACGCTTTGGCGAACTGAGAGCTATAACCATTCCAACAAGGACAATGATCCCGCCTGCTGCGGCCATAAGGGACCATTGATACCCCTCAAACAGCGTGGAAATTCCCATCGCGACGACAGGGATGAGCACATTGGAGAACCCGGCCTTGCCCGGCCCGATGAACCGGATCAGCCCGAAATAGAAGGTGAAGGTCAGCGCACTCGCCGCCAGCGACAAATAGGCAAGGCCAAGATAAAAGCCCGGCGTTGTGGGCACCACGGGCGGGCCAACGGTCACAAGCGACCAGAGCGCGTTGAGCGCCGTTCCAAAAAGCATCGACCACCCAATCAGGCTCATCATCGGCAGCTGCCGTGCCGGAGGCGACGCCTGCATCACATTGGCGACAGACGCTGTCAGCACCGCAAGAACCGTAAGGCCAACGCCGAGCAGCGTCTCATCTGCCCCACCCGGATCTGCCCGCACCTCATGGGCGAAGAGCAAGCCTACCCCAACCATTGCAAAGGCCGCGCCAAAGATGAAGCGACCCGCCACACGGTCGCCGAGGAAGATGCTGCCAAGGATCGCATTTGGCACCACAAGCAGCGCAAAGACGACGGCGACCAACCCCGATGTGATGTGGTGTTCCGCCTCATAAACGAGGTTGAAATTGGCCGTGAACTGCATGGCGCCAACGAGCGCTGCAAAGCCAAACTCGCGCGCGGTAAAGCTGATGCGCTGACGATTGAAGGCCGCCAGCAAGAGCATAGCGATCCCTGCCACGAGGAACCGGTAGGTCACCCCCCAACTTGCCGGAACTTCTGCAATCTGGCCGCGAATGACAAACCAGGTCGACCCCCAGATCAGTGTGATCGTCGCAAAGGGGATGAGGATCTTTGGATTGAGGAAGGATGTCGGGCTGTGCTGGCTCACAAGGCGGAAATCGCTGCAGCGAAAGCGTCGATCTCCGCTGCTGGCTGGTCCCAACTGACGACGAAGCGGACTTCGCCTTCGGCCCAGTCATAAAAATCAAAACCTTGCGCCCGCAACTTGGCGGCGTCTTCGGGCGTCATGCGCGCAAAGACCTCGTTCGCCTCCACCGGTTGGAACAAGCGATGCCCACAGGCGGCTCCCAGCTTTTGCGCGCCTTCATTTGCGGCGCGCGCATTGGAGAGCCAGACATCATCCTGCAACAGCGCGATGACTTGCGCGGCCAAATAGCGCCCCTTGGACAAAAGATGCCCGGCCCGCTTGCGCCGTTCGGCCACGCCCTTGGCCTTCTCCCGGTCAAAATAGACGAGGCATTCAGTCGACAACCCACCGTTTTTGGTGAAGCCGAAGGACAGCACATCCACACCAGCCCGCCAAGTCACGTCAGCGGGTGAACAGCCCAATGTGACCAGCGCATTGGCGAAACGTGCGCCATCCATGTGAAAGCCAAATCCATGCGCCTTGGCAATCTCACCCAGCGCGCCAACCTCTGCCGGTGTATAGGCCCGGCCATATTCCGTCGCGTTGGTGATCGACAGCGCATGCGGTTGTGCCCAATGGACCCCTCCCGGCGTGGCCGCCAGCTTGTCTGCCAGCGCGTCGTTGGTGACCTTGGCACCGTCGCCTTCGATCAGCGCGAGCTTTGCGCCATGGGTGTAAAATTCCGGCGCGCCGCATTCGTCATTCTGGATATGGGCATCGCGGTGGCACAAGATGCTGCCATAAGGCGGGCAGAGACTGGCCAAGGCGAGCGAATTGGCCGCCGTGCCCGTCGCCACCCAAAGCGCCATCACCGGCGTCTCAAATAGGTCAGACATGACGCCATCGAGCGATTTGGAGAGGGCATCCCCATCATAAGCGGTGTCGACACTGTTGCAGGCGGCCATGGCGGCCAGCACGGACGGATGAACACTGGCGGCATTATCGGAAAAGAAGCGCATGGCCAGCGTCTTGGAAGGCGCATCGCACTTCGTCAACCAGAGGGGAGAAGAATGGTGCTGCCGGAGAGGATTGAACTCTCGACCTCTCCCTTACCAAGGGAGTGCTCTACCACTGAGCTACGGCAGCATGGCCATCTGTCGCGGAGAAGAGCCTCGACGCGATGACGCGGGCCTATGGACAAAAGCTATGGACGGGTCAAGCACATCACGTCAAATGGCAGGGACATGACCAAGAACGACACCGAAAAGCAACGCCGTCTGGCCGAGGCGCTGCGCGCCAATCTGAAGAAGCGCAAAATGCCGGCCGAGACCTCGCCTGCAGATGAGTCGCAAGGCAAGGATCGTTGAGCGAGATTCTCTCTTTTGTCGGGCATGACGGACTGGCCTTGAAAGCCGCCGCATCCGGCCCTGCCGATGGCGCGCCGGTTCTCCTCGTCCATGGCGGCGGACAAACGCGGCGGGCCTGGCGGCGTGCGGCAGAGGCCATCGCGGCGGAGGGCTATCGCGCAATCGCGCTTGATCTGCGCGGGCACGGCGAGAGCGCCTGGTGCGACAAGGGCGACTACACGCTTGCCCATTTCGCCAAAGATATCGCCGCCGTCACCGGACAAATTGGCGGCGAGCCGCATTATGTCGGTGCCTCGCTGGGTGGGCTATCCGGCCTGATTGCGGAAGGGGATTTGAACCCCGGCATGTTTGCCAGCCTGACACTGGTCGACATCACCCCCAACATGTCCCCCGACGGCGTCGCGCGCATCACAGGGTTCATGTCGCAGCACATGGAGGAGGGCTTCGCCTCTCCCGAAGACGCCGCAGACGCCATCGCCGCCTATACCCCCCAGCGTGAAAAGCGAGGGCCGAGCGACAGCCTGAAACATTATCTCCGCCTCGGCATGGACGGGCGCTACCGCTGGCATTGGGACCCAGCGTTCATCACCGGCATGGATGCAGATACCACCGGGGCAACAGACCAACTGGAAACAGCGGCGCGCGCTCTTCGCCTGCCCGTCCATCTTGTCCGTGGCCAGTCGAGCGACCTCGTCAGCCCTGAGGCTGCGCAGGATTTTCTAAAGCTCGTGCCCCATGCCCGCTATGACGACATCGCAGGCACTGGACACATGGTTGTTGGCGACCGGAATGACGTCTTTTGCGACGTTATTTTGGGGTTCCTGAAGGAACTGGCGCCAACCGCCTAACCCATGATGAAGGCGTTGAGCTTGTTGCCGTCCGGATCGCGGAAGTAGCCAGCATAGAAAGTGTCTCCGCGCGCGCCGGGAGGACCTTCACACGTGCCGCCATTGGCGAGCGCGATATCATAGAGGCGGTGGACCTGATCCTTGTCCTTCGCCTCCAGCGCCACCATGACGCCATTGCCCACGGTCGCAGGCTGGCCGTCGGCAGGTGCTGTCGCCGCAATGCCGGCCGCGCCCCCGGGGGCTCCCCAAGCGATGAAGTTGCCAAACTCCATCATGCGCGCCACGCCCATTTCGGCGGCTATCGCATCATAAAATTTTGCCGCGCGCAGCAAGTCATTTGTCCCAACAGTCACATATCCAATCATCGTCGCACTCCTTGTCAGAAGATAGGAACATTACATGAACATATTGAGTCGGACAAGCCTTACCCCAGCGACTTGCAGCAATCCTCCAGCCAAGCCTTCACATCGCCCTCCAACTGCGGGCCGACGATCTCCAACACTCTGGCATGATAGTCATCCCACCAGCGCAGCTCGTCGCGGGTCATGAGGTCGGTGTCGACCAGCGTCCGGTCAATCGGCGCGAAGGTGAGCGTTTCAAAACCGAGATAGCGGCCTTCTGCGCCCGCGATCTCGCGCTCTTCGACAAGCACCAGATTTTCCGTGCGGATGCCGAAATGGCCGACCTTGTAATAGCCCGGCTCATTGGAGAGGAACATGCCGGCCGCCAGCGGCTCTTCGGTCCCGGCCTGCCCGCCCGTGCCCTTGGCGATGCGCTGTGGGCCTTCATGGACCGACAGAAACGCGCCGACGCCGTGGCCGGTGCCATGGGCGTAATCGACGCCCGCTTCCCACAGCGCCATGCGCGCCAATGTATCAAGCTGGCTGCCGCGCGTCCCTTCCGGGAAGACCGCGCGGGCGAGCGCGATATGGCCCTTCAGGACGCGCGTGTAGCGGTCCTTCATCTCCGTCGTCGGCTCACCCGGACCGATCCAGACAGTGCGCGTCACATCGGTGGTGCCATCCAGATACTGCCCTCCCGAATCAACGAGGTAGATGCTGCCCGGTGCAATTTCCAAATTGCTGCCTTCATCCACACGGTAGTGCGGAAGCGCGGCGTGCGGGCCAGCGGCAGAAATCGTGTCGAACGACAGATCCCGCAGGAGGCCCGTGGCCGCACGAAAATCTTGCAGCTTGGCCGCCGCCGACAATTCCGTCTGCCCGCCCTTGGGGGCTTCGACTGACAACCAGTGGAGGAAACGCGTCAGCGCCGCGCCGTCCCGCTTCTGCGCGGCACGGTGGCCGCCCTGCTCGACTGTGTTCTTAATGGCCCGCGGCAACACCGTCGGGTCTCGCGTTTCGACAAGAGTCGCGCCGCCCGATGTCAGGCGGGAGAAGATCGCCGACACCGCACGTTCAGGGTCGACCGCCACCCGCTTGCCTGCCATGGCGGCGAGTGCAGGGGTAAAGGCGGCCCGATCATGAATGCGCACAGCATTGCCGAGATGCTGACGCACAGCGTCGTCAATTTTGGCCGGATCGACATAGAGGTCCGCCGTGCCATCTGAATTGAGGACAGCGAAGGAGAGCGCAACCGGCGTGCGTTCCACATCGGTGCCACGCACGTTGAACAGCCAAGCGACCGAATCAAGCGCGCTGATGATCGCTGAGTCGAGCTTTTCCTTGGCCAGCCATTCGGCCACTTCCTGCCGCTTTTCAGCAGAACTGCGGCCGGTGTACTGATCGTCCAGCACCATCAGCCGGTCGGCAGACGGCGCGGGCTGATCTGCCCAGACCGCGTCGACAGGATTATGATCAACCGCAACCAGCTCCGCACCCTTGCCCGCCAGCGCCTTGGTCGCTGCTTCGACCCACGTCTTGGTGTGCACCCATGGGTCAAAGCCGATGCGCGCGCCTTCCGATGCATG
Organism: Chakrabartia sp.; assembly: GCA_040398605.1. Lineage (GTDB taxonomy): Bacteria > Pseudomonadota > Alphaproteobacteria > Sphingomonadales > Sphingomonadaceae > Aquisediminimonas. The sequence goes on along the minus strand of JBBATT010000002.1, from coordinate 4,441 downwards.
CTCCGCCAGCCACGCCGAGATCGTCGTTTCCGGCACCGACTGGTAGGACCAATGCTTACCATCCACCTGTTCACGGACCTGAATGGTGTAGCGGCCATCCACGAAAATCGCCGCTTCTTCCGACAGCACAACCGCCGACCCCGCAGAGCCGCCAAAGCCCGTCAGCCAAGCCAGCCGCTGCGCATAGGCGCCCACATATTCGGACATATGTTCATCACAGATGGGGACGACGAATCCGTCGAGCCGGTCTTCCTTCAACTGCGCGCGGAGGGCGGTAAGGCGGTCTTCATAGCTGGACATGGTCTAAGCACTTCCGGTGTTCGAATGGGTGTCTGAGGGGAGATATAGGCGAGTGGGTCGGGCGGGGAAAGATGGAGGAAGCATTCCACGTCATGCCAGCGGAGGCTGGCATCTCAAGCACTTCCATCCAGCTCGTTGACTGGGGCTAGCTGAATGGGCAACGTCATTGGCATGGCAAGGCTCGTAATCATCTACTGTTGCTTGCTTCTGTCAGCATGCGGTGACGTCTGTCAGAACCAAATCATCAGCGAAACGGCGTCTCCAGATCACGAAAAATCCGTCGTTCTGTTCCAACGAGATTGCGGAGCAACGAGCGCCTTCACCACGCAGATTTCGATCTTACCTCCGGGCGAAAAGCCCGAGGGAACTGGCAATGTCTTTGTGGCCGACGACGACCACGGAGCAGCACCGGCAGGCAGCTGGGGCGGACCGTGGGTCAGCGTGAAGTGGTTAGACTCAAACCACCTGCAAGTAACATATGCCAAAGGGTCACGCGTGTTTGACCAGACAGAGAACGTTGGCGGAGTGACAGTATCTTTCGACACAAAGTCACCCTGATAGCTCTGCACCCTAGTTGGAGATGCCAGCCTTCGCTGGCATGACGATTTATCTAGGATGCGCCTCCCGCCCGCGCCGCTACCCCACCGACGCGTTGAGCGTGTCCACCGCCTCGGCATAGTCCGCCATGAAGTCCTGCACGACAGACCTTGCAGACGTGATATCGCTCACTAGCCCGACACCCTGCCCGACGAAATAAGTCACGAGCGGCACCGCCGCCGCATTTCCACCTTCAGCCGATTTGGTCGCCTTGTGGATGGCCGGTTCGGCAATCAGCGACTGCATCGGCATGGGGAGCGCGCCGGGGCTGTCTGGGCCTTCCCACGCCTCGGTCCAAGCCGAGACAAGCTGGCGCGAATATTTGCCGGTGCGGCCTTTGGACCGTACGGTGTCACGCGAACGGGCGGCGACCATTTTCTCACGGAAGATTTGGGAGCATTCGCTTTCGGTCGTGGCCAGCCAGACGGAGCCGGTCCAGGCCCCGGCCGCACCCATCGCCATGCAGGCGGCCATTTGCGCGCCGGTCATGATACCACCGGCCGCCAGCACAGGCACGTCATGGCCTGCTGCCTTCAGCGCGCGGACGACTTCGGGGATGAGAACCAGCGTGGAGACTTCACCGCAATGGCCACCCGCCTCGCCGCCTTGCGCCACAATGACGTCGCAGCCCGCTTCAGCCAGACGCAGCGCGTGTTCCTTGGCCCCTGCCAGCGCGCCGACGGGGACGTTGTGCGCGCGGCCCATGTCGATCATCTCCTGCGGCGGCTTGCCGAGCGCATTGACGATCATCTTGATCGGGTGGTTGAAGGCGACGCGAAGCAGTTCCATTGCTTCTTCGGGCCAGAAAGGCGGCGGCGCGTCATCGCTGCGCGCGCGGGCATGTTCACCCGCACTTTCAACCCCGTGTGACTTCAATAGATCATCGACAAACGAGCGGTGCTGCGGCGGAATGCGCGCGGCGAGCGTCTTGGAGGTGAGGCCTGTCTCATTCTTCACGCTCAAATTTTCAGGGATGAGAACATCAATGCCATAGGGCTTGCCGTCGACATGCGCGTCGATCCATTGGAGCTCAACCTCCAGTTCTTCGGGGTTGAACGCGGTCGCCCCCAGCACGCCAAAGCCCCCTGCTTTCGACACAGCGGCGACGACATCGCGGCAATGGCTGAAGGCGAAAAGCGGAAACTCGATCCCGAGCCGCTCGCACAATTTGTTCGTCATGATTTGCCTCTCCTTATCTGCCGTGTATCACCGGCCCACACAGGGAATTCAACATGTCAAAAGCAACAGTTATTCTTGCCGCCCTTTTGCTGGGCATCGCGCTCGGCATTTTGTTCGACACCGGGCATGGCGGGCTGACCGAGGCGGCGGATGTCATTGGCACCTTGTGGCTCAATGGCTTGCGCATGACGGTGGTGCCTTTGGTCGTCGCACTTCTGATAACCGGCATTGCGCAGACGGCGGCGGCCGCGCGGGCGGGCAAGCTCGCTTTCCGCGCGGTGCTGACGATGATCACGATCCTGTGGTGTTCGGCCACAATGGCGGCGTTTGTGACGCCTGCTCTGCTCAGCGCCTTCCCCATGCCGGTAGAAGCGGGTGCCGCGCTCAAGCTGGCGCTCTCCTCTGCCCCTAGCACCGGCGAGGTGAAGCCCTTCTCCGAATTCCTCCGCGCCATTGTGCCGACAAATCCCTTTGCGGCGGCGGCGACCGATGCGATCCTCCCGCTCATCGTCTTCACGATGGCGTTTTCCTTCGCCATTCTCCGCCTGCCCGACGGTAAGCGCACGCTCATCACTGGCTTTTTCGAGGCAGTGGGTGATGCGATGCTGATCGTCATCAACTGGGTGCTGGCCATTGCCCCTATTGGCGTGTTCGCGCTCGCTTATGTGGTCGGTGCCAAGGCGGGTACCGCCGCCCTCGGTGCGCTCGCGCACTATGTGGCGATTGTGACGGCCACCGGCACCGTTGTCTGGATGGCGAGCTTCTTGGTTGCCGCCATTGGCGCACGACGCGGTCCGTTCCAGTTCTTCCGCGCGGCTATTCCAGCACAGGCGGTCGCCATCTCAACACAATCATCTCTCGTCTCGCTGCCGGCCATGTTGAAGGGCGTGACTGCGCTCGGCGTTCCGCCCGCAACAGCAGACCTTGTCCTGCCCGTCGCCGTTGCCATCTTCCGCGCGACGGGGCCTGCAATGAACCTTGCGGTTGCCATCTACGTCGCGCACTGGATGGGCATAGAGCTGACGCCTTGGGCGCTGGCAGCCGGTGTAGCCGCAGCAGCGACAACCACCATCGGTGCGGTCAGTTTGCCGGGCACCGTTAGCTTTGTGACCTCTATTGCGCCTATCTCCATTGCCATGGGTTTGCCCGTCGAACCGCTGGCGCTGCTGATCGCAGTGGAGACTTTCCCCGACATTATGCGCACTTTGGGCAATGTCACCATGGACATGGCGGTAACGGCGACAATCTCAGAGCGTGCGGGCGACAAGCATGGGGAAGAGGTGGGGCTATAGTCTCCAAGGCCTCCCAATCCCCGCTCACCCTGAGCCTGTCGAAGGGCTGTTCTTGCTTTTCCTCCAGTCAAGAAGGACTGTGCTTCGACAAGCTCAGCACAAACGGTTTTACGCGTTCGCAGACCTCTTCTACCCAATCACCCGCCAAAGCCCGACCACAGGCGCCCCCAGCATCGGGTGCACATAGGTCGCGCCGAGCCAAATCACGATGCCGCCCAGAACCGGCGTCAGTCCAGGCCAGAGCGTTGAGAGCTTCGCCTTGCCGGTCAGTTGCCGGGCGAAGGGCACAAAGCTTGTCCGCGCGGCCCAATCCCCCCAGGCGTCGCCCATGAGTTTCGCTTTTTTCGCATCCTGTCCGGCTGATCCGCCCAGCGCGAGGAGGAACATGCCGCCTGTCAGCACTAGGCTGGCTGCATAAGGGGCGACAAGCGCATGGGCGACAGCCCACAGTGCAAAGGCCCACATCATTGGGTGGCGGGTGAGGTGAAAAACGCCGTGCACGGGCTTTGCCGCATCCGCCTTGGCGGTGGGCGTGGGCATTGCAGGATTTCCGACGAAAGACCCTGCAAACAGAATAGCCGCGACAAGCATCAGCAGTGAGGCGACACCCCAGATCGGCTCCCCGGGCATCCAGAAATATTCGCCCACAGGCGCACCGGAAAAGGCGACATAGACCCAGTAGAATGTCGCCAGCGCGATCACGCTATAGAGGCCCGAAAACCCCTTTTCCCCCAGCCGCGCGACAAGCGCCGCGCGCAGCGGATGCGACAACAGAAAATGCGTCCCGACAAAGGCCGTTATCGCCAAGACAAGCTGGTTCATGTGTTGCTCCTCTTCCCCATTGGGCAGGAGTTTGGTTGATTTGGCGGCAGCTTGCTAGAAGATTTTGCGCAAGGAGATTTCAAACGTGCGGCCAACCGGATCAACATAGCCCGGCTGATAACGCAGCGGGACAAACCCACCGGCATCGCGCACGTTCTGAATATCGTTGAAGAGATTGTCGACCCGGATGGCCAATCGCGCGCCCTTCAGCAGAGGCACGGCGTCCACGAGGTCCTTGCGCTGTTCAAAAT
>JBBATT010000001.1:0-28963 GCA_040398605.1 Chakrabartia sp. | reverse complement strand
CCCGCCTTGGCGATCATGATTTCGTCATGCTTGATCTGGGCGCCAACACCGAATGCGAAACGCGCAACCTCGTTGAGTTCGCGATCATGGGGGCTGCCTATTCGCGTATTGCGCTGGGCATTGAGCGTCCGCGCGTCTCGCTGTTGAACATCGGCACCGAAGACCAAAAGGGCACCGAAGAAATTCGCGATGCTGCGACGGCCCTGCGCGCGTCAGACCATCTGCACATGACCTTTGAAGGCTTTATCGAAGGCGACAAGATTGCCCGTGGCCTGACCGATGTTGTGGTGTGCGACGGTTTCTCCGGCAACATCTCCTTAAAAACGATGGAGGGCACCGCCCGCTTCGTCACGGACCTGCTGCGCCGCGCCTTTACGAGCTCGATCCGGTCCAAATTCGGCTTTCTGATCTCGCGTCCGGCGACCGAGCTGATGCGCCATCACCTTGACCCCGACAACCACAATGGCGCTGTCTTCCTTGGCCTGAACGGCGTGGTCGTCAAAAGCCATGGCAGTGCGAGCCCCAAAGGGGTAGCCAATGCCGTCGGCGTGGCGGCAAAGCTGGTCGACGCCAACATTACCCAGCGCATTTCTGACGATCTCGCGCTCATCAAGGCGAACGGCAAGTGACATTACGCGCGGTCATTCTCGGGACAGGGTCCGCCCTCCCCAAACACCGCGTTTCCAATGATGAACTGGCCCAGCGGGTCGACACGTCCGACGAATGGATCGTCGCGCGCACGGGCATCCGCTTCCGCCATATTGCGGGCGAAGGCGAGACAACGGCAACGCTCGGCGCCGACGCCGCAGCGAAGGCAATTGCTGCCGCCGGTGTAGACGCCGCAAGCATTGATCTGATCGTCCTCGCCACCGCCACGCCCGACCAAACCTTCCCGGCCAGCGCCACCAAGGTGCAGGCCATGCTCGGCATCAATGACTGCATCGCCTTTGATGTGGCGGCTGTCTGTTCGGGCTTTCTCTATGCGCTCTCCGTGGCCGACGCGATGATCCGCGCAGGCAATGTGAAGCGCGCACTCGTTATTGGATCTGAAACCTTCAGCCGCATCCTTGACTGGGAAGACCGGACAACCTGCGTCCTCTTCGGCGATGGCGCAGGCGCCGTTGTGCTTGAAGGGCAGGACGGCGAAGCAGGCATCCTATCGACCAGCCTCCATGCAGATGGCCGACACAATGACCTTCTCTATGTCGATGGTGGCCCGTCCACGACAGGCACAGTCGGCCATGTCCGCATGAAGGGATCGGAAGTCTTCCGCCATGCCGTCGTCAATCTGGCGACTGTGCTGGGCGAGGTGCTCGACACCGCAGGTTTGACCCCGCAGGATGTTGACTGGGTCGTGCCGCATCAGGCCAATGCCCGCATCCTCGATGCCACTGCGCGCAAGCTTGGGCTGTCCAAAGACCAGATCGTTGTGACGGTGGATCAACATGCCAACACGTCAGCCGCCTCCGTTCCGCTGGCATTGGATACCGCTGTGCGCGATGGGCGCATCCAGCGCGGCCAGTTGCTCGTGCTTGAGGCGATGGGCGGGGGCTTCACTTGGGGCGCAGCGGCCGTCCGTTACTAACCAATTCCCGCAATTGACGTTCTGCGCCAATTCGATAAGAAGAACTGTGACCACTATCTGAGAGGGGGAGTTGCGTAATGGCGGGAGATGGTACTCTGACGCGAGCCGATCTTGCTGAATCTCTTCACAAGAATGTCGGCCTGTCCAAGGCTGAATCGTCGAAACTTGTCGAATCGATTCTCGATCACATGTCAAATGCGCTCGCAAAGGGCGAGAATGTAAAGATTTCCGGTTTTGGAAGCTTCCTGCTGCGCGACAAGGGTGCGCGCGTGGGCCGCAATCCTAAAACAGGTGTTGAGGTGCCAATCGCACCGCGCCGCGTGCTGACGTTCCGCGCCAGCCAGATGATGCGGGCCAACGTCGCCCAAGAAGCCTAATCGGTGAGCATCGCCAATGGCTGACAAAGCACCTGGGGCTTTACGAACCATTGGCGAGCTTTCCGCTAATTTAGGCGTTCCGCAGCATATCCTGCGCTATTGGGAAACGAAGTTTTCCAAACTCCGGCCGCTGACGCGCGCGGGCAACCGCCGCTATTATCGGCCGGACGATGTCGCACTCGTGCGACGCATCCATCAGTTGCTGAACGTTGAAGGCTATACCGTCAAAGGCGTGCAGAAGGTGCTGGCCGGAAAGACCGTTAGCCCCGCTGACAGTCCTGAACCCGTGGCCGCCGCCAGCGCGGCTCAAGTGACGCCGCCGCCTGGGCCACCGGCCTCACCGCCCAGTTATATTCCCGATCTTGTTCTGATTCGAGACCGCCTGAAAACCGCGCTCGCCGCTGCGCGCGTTTAAATCTCTCCATCCTCCCCCATCGGGGGAGGTGGCAGCCCGCAGGGCTGACGGAGGGGGAAACAGAGCGTCGCGCACTTCAGCCGATTATTGGTTTCCGGCCCCTACCCCCTCCACCATGCTATGCATGGTCCCCCTCCCCCGATGGGGGAGGAGCCAAAGCTAATCCCGGTCCATCTGCGGCCCGAGCGTCGCGTCCAAATCCCGCGGACGGACGAGCCGCACAAATTTCGCCTTGCCCGTGGCCAAAGCGCTCCAGCTGTCCGCCTCAAACTGCAATTCAGCCACAGCGGCCGTCGGGAACTTCGCCTCCACCTCATCGCGCAGAAGATCTCCGGCCACATCGGGGACGAGCATCAGGATCAGATCTTCCAGCCCCGGATTATGTCCGCACATCAGCACCGACGAAACCTCGTCTGGCAGATCCTGCACGACATCCAGCAGCGTCGCGCCTGAGGCCAAATAGATGCGGCGGTCCCAATTGGGGTGAAGGATTTCACCATAGCCTTCCCACAGAGCATCGAGCGTTTCGGTGCAGCGCACAGCCGGCGAGGAGAGGACATAGTCAAACGTCCAACCCTTTGTGCCCAGATGGCGGCCAATCAGCTTGGCGCCTTTGACGCCGCGTTCATTGATCGGCCGATCAAAATCACGCGAGACCGGCGCGTCCCATCCTGACTTGGCGTGGCGGAAGAGGGTGAGTGTTTTCATGAACCCGCTTCATGCGGCAAAGCGACGCCGTTTGGAAGGATGGATTGCGTGCGCGTCACTTCCAAAACCGCCTCATCCAGCGTCATACGGCGCACTGGCGTTCCGGCCGGAAACGCCGTCAACAGCCGCGATGGGACGGCGGAGGAGAGCAAAACGAAGATGCCGCGATCTTCCTGACGCCGGATCAGGCGGCCAAAGGCCTGTGCCATCCGCGCGCGGATCAACCTGTCGTCATAGAGTGACCCGCCGCCGGCTGCTCGGCGGGCCGTATGGAGCACAGTCGGCTTGGGCCAAGGCACGCCTTCCATCACTACCATGCGCAGCGACTCGCCCGGCACATCTACCCCGTCGCGCAGCGCGTCGGTGCCCAGCAGGCTGGAGCGGGGATCATCACGGAAAATATCGACGAGCGTGCCGGTATCAATCGGGTCCACATGCTGCGCGTAAAGCGGCAGGCCATCGCGCGCCAACCGGTCCGCGATACGGGCATGGACGGCACGCAACCGCCGGATCGCGGTGAACAGGCCCAGCGTCCCGCCATTGGAAGCCCCGACCAGCCGCGCAAAGGCATTGGCCAGTTGCGGCACATCGCCGCGCTTCACATCCGTCACGATGATGACTTCGGATTGTGTGGCATAGTTGAACGGGCTTTCCGCCTCAAAATGCAAAGCCGGGGCGGACAGATGGAGCGCGCCTGTCCTTGCATCGGCTACATCCCAGCCCTCCCCGCCTTTCAGCGTTGCTGAGGTGATGAGCGCGCCGTGCGCAGGTTTCAAAACAGTCGACGCAAAGGGCCGGGTCGGGTCCAGCCAATGGCGCCTGAGGCCAATATCCACCTCGCGCCCTTCACTTCGGTCCACCGTCAGCCAATCGACAAAGTCCGGATCCACGGGCCCGCCCAATCGTGCAAGCATGGACAGCCATGCGCCAATGGTATCGACCCGCCAACTCAGGCTCGCCCGAGCACCTTCAACCCGGGCGCGCGCCTGACCGTCCAGCCAGTCCGGCCCCTCCTCCATCACCGCCTCCAGCCGCCGGCCGAGCGTGACGAGGGGACGGAGCAAAGCATCGAGCGCCTGACAGGCAGGCTCCACGGCGGTCAGCAAGGGGCCGTCCAGCTGCGCCGCCTCCGTCTCCAGCCCATATCCTGCATCACCCTCTGCCGAGCGCGCAAAGACGAGACCGCGCACGGCCCCCAGCATCGCTTCAATCGGACCGAAGGGCGCGCCTTCGGCAATGCGCTGCAACCAGCCGTCGGATGGGAGGGTCGCCGCCGCACTTGCCGCCGCCGAGATTGCGGACGACCCTTCCGAATCATAGCTCGCCACATCGGCCAGCCGCGCTGCCAAACCGCGACGGCGGCCACGCGATTTGCCTTCGGGGCCAATGATCCAGCGACGCAGCTCGATCGCCTCTTGCCCCGTCAGGGCTGCTGCAAACATCGTGTCGGCGGCGTCGAACAGGTGATGGCCTTCGTCAAACACATAGCGCGTCGGACGGGTGCCCTCTTCCCGGCCGCGCGCGGCATTGACCATGACGAGCGCATGGTTGGCGACGACAAGATCCGCCTGCGCCGAGGCGCGCGCGGCGTGTTCGATGAAGCATTTGCGGTAATGCGGGCACCCGGCATACACACACTCGCCGCGCCGGTCGGTCAGCGCAGTCGATCCGTTGCGCCGGAACAACGTCGGCAACCAGCCGGGCAGATCACCCCCCACCATATCGCCGTCGCGGCTGAACGTGGCCCAGCGCGCCACGAGATGCGCAAGGATCGCCGCACGCCCGGCAAAGCCACCCTGCAGCGCATCTTCCAGATTGAGCAGGCAGAGATAATTCTCCCGCCCTTTGCGGATCACAACCTTGCCGCGCGCCGCCGCCTCACTGCCATAGACGCGCGCGGTCTCCGCCGTCAGCTGACGTTGCAGGGCCTTGGTGTAGGTCGAAATCCAAACCGGCCCGCCTGCCTTTTCCGCCCAGAGCGAGGCGGGGGCCAAATAGCCCAGCGTCTTGCCGATGCCGGTGCCTGCTTCGGAGATCAGAAGGCGCGGCTCGTCGCGGGCGGTGCGGGGCTGGAAGGCAGCGACGGCGGCACGGGCATAATCCTGCTGCCCTGTGCGCGTCTCGGCACCCGCGCCTGTGATCTTTGTCAGCCGGTCCACCACATCGCGTTCATCCAAGCTGATGGTGCGCGGGGCGGGACGGACGGGCGCTTCTTCCCATTCGGGCAATTTGGAAAACAGCCAGCGCTCATCCTTTGGCGGTGCTTTCAGCCGTTCGAGCACCAGAGGCGCCCAGGGCCAACGCAGGCGGGCCAACGATTGGGCCGATGTCCAGGCACCCTCGCGCTCCGGCCAATCGCCGGACAGAACGTCGAGCAGCTTGGCGGCGGCCTGCGCAAACATCGCGGCTGCACCGCCTTCATCCTTTGGCAAATCAATGTCGGTGACCCGCGCCAAACCCTTGACCGTCGGCACCATGAAGTGCGCCGGATAAATGAACGCGAACAGTTCCAACAGGTCCAGCCCGGACAATTCGCCATAGCCCAGCCGGGCCGCCACCAGCGGCGCATTGAGCATGAGGACAGGCGTTTCCGCCGCAATCGAGATTGCCTCGCCGCGGCCCACGGCGCGCGTGCGGCCATCGGGCGTCGCAATCCAGATGCCGCCATGGCTTGCATGCAGCGCAGGATAAGGCAAAGGGGCAGGAACAGTCATCGACACGCGCCGGGATTGGCGCAACTGGAACGAAAGAGCAACACGAAGTGACCGATTTGCGCGACGCAGCGATGGTTTCCAAGGCCTGGCCCTTTGAAGAGGCGCGCAAGGTGCTCAAACGCCTCGACAAAGAGGGCAAAGACGGTCCGGTCATCTTCGAAACCGGCTATGGTCCCTCAGGCCTGCCGCACATTGGCACCTTCAACGAAGTGCTGCGCACAACGATGGTCCGCCGCGCCTTTGAAACGCTGTCGGACTTGCCGACCAAGCTCGTCGCCTTTTCCGACGACATGGATGGCCTGCGCAAGGTGCCCGACAATGTGCCTAATAAGGAGATGCTCGAAAGCCATCTCGGCAAGCCGCTGACGCGCATCCCCGATCCGTTTGAAAAGTTTGACAGCTTTGCCGCGCACAATAATGCGATGCTGCGCGAATTCCTCGACCGCTTCGGCTTTGAATATGAGTTTGTGTCATCCACCACCCAATATGAAGGCGGCGTGTTTGACGCGGCGTTGAAGAACGTGCTGCGCCGCTATCAGGCGATCATGGACATCATGCTGCCGACGCTCCGCAAGGAGCGCGCCGTCACCTATTCACCCGTGCTGCCTATCAGCCAGAAGTCGGGCATCGTGCTTCAAGTGCCGCTGACAGTTGTGGACGCAGAGGCCGGTCTGGTCAGCTTTGAGGATGAGGGTGAGACCGTCACCCAATCAATCCTCGGCGGGATGTCCAAGCTGCAGTGGAAGGTCGACTGGGCGATGCGCTGGGTCGCCATTGGCGTTGACTATGAAATGTACGGCAAGGATTTGACCGACAGCGGCATCCAGTCCGGCAAGATCGCGCAGGTCCTTGGTGGCCGCAAGCCGGAGGGGCTCATCTATGAGATGTTCCTCGACGAAAAGGGCGAGAAAATCTCCAAGTCCAAGGGTAATGGGCTGAGCCTGGAAGACTGGCTGTCTTACGGCAGCGAAGAGAGCCTTGCCTTCTACGCCTATCGTGAACCCAAGAGCGCCAAGCAGCTGCATCTGGGCGTCATCCCGCGCGCTGTGGATGAGTATTTCCAGTTCCGGGGCAATTATGCAGCGCAACCGATCGAACAAAAGCTCGGCAATCCGGTGCATCATATTCACAGCGGGCCGGATGGATCGCATGTGCCCACAGATGTGCCGCCGGTAACTTTTGGCCTGCTGCTCAATCTGGCCGGCGTCATGGGCCCGCACGCGACCGCGCCACAGGTCTGGGGCTATCTCGCCAACTATGTGCCGGATGCAAGTGCCGCGACGCATCCCGAACTGGCGATGCTCATCAATCTGGCACTCGCCTATAACCGCGATCACGTGGCCCCGACGCTCCAGCGCCGCAAGGCGGAAGGCGTTGAGGTCGCAGCGCTCCAGCGGCTCGATGCCGAACTCGCCCCGATGGCGGCCGACACGACTGCCGAGGATATTCAGAACATCGTCTATGAAATTGGCAAGACCGGCGGGTTCGAAAACCTGCGCGACTGGTTCAAGGCGCTCTACGAAACGCTCCTCGGCTCCAGCGCCGGGCCGCGCATGGGCAGCTTCATTGCGCTTTATGGCATTGAGAATACCCGCAAGCTGATCGCCGAGGCTTTGGCGTAAGACGCGTCATGCCAGCGAAGGCTGGCATCTCGCGCACCCAAGCGGGGGAAACCCCAGCCTTCGCTGGGGTGACGGGAATGAGAGCCTGCGTTCCTTACTTCGACGCCGCGATCCAGCTGTCGATCTTCTTCTCCAGCACCGCAAGCGGGAGCGCGCCGGTGCCCAGCACCTGTTCGTGGAAAGCGCGGATGTCGAACTTGGCGCCAAGCTCCGTCTCTGCCTTTTTGCGCAGCCGCTGGATGGTGAGCGCGCCGACCTTATAGGCAAGCGCCTGACTGGGGATCGCGATATAGCGTTCCACTTCCGACGTCGCATCGGTGCGCCCCATGTCGGAATTGGCGAGCATATACTCAATCGATTGGTCGCGCGTCCAACCCTTGGCGTGGATGCCCGTGTCAACGACAAGCCGCATCGCGCGCAGCATCTCATCCGACAAGGTGCCAAAGCGCTGATAGGGGTCCTTGTAGAAGCCCATCTCATAGCCCAGCGTTTCCGCATAAAGCGCCCAGCCTTCGACATAGGCAGTGTTGCCGCCAAAGCGCATAAATTTGGGCAGCTTTTCATTCTCCTGCGCAAGGCTGATCTGGAAGTGATGCCCAGGCGCCCCTTCATGCAGATAGAGCGTCGTCATGCCCGGCGTCGTCCGGCTCGGCAGGTCATAGGCGTTGAAGAAGAAGGTGCCGGGGCGCGTGCCATCGGGCGTACCGGGTTCATAGGATCCACCCGCCTCATATTTCTCGCGAAATTCCTCATAGGGCTGAATCTTCAATGGCGCCTTGGGCAGCGTTGAGAAATAGCCGCCAATCTTCCCATCGACCTGCTTGCCGATATCGTAATAACCCTGCGTCAGCGCCTCACGCGTCGGCTTTTTGAACTGCGGATCATTGCGCAGATAATCGAAGAATTCATTGAGCGTGCCTTTGAAGCCAACCTCGGTCTTCACCTGCTCCATGCCGGTCTTGATGCGGGTGACTTCTGACAGGCCGAGATTGTGGATCGTCTCTGCATCCATCGGCAACGTCGTCGTGTTCTCAATGGCGATTTTGTAGAGCTTGTCGCCGCCCTTCATATATTTCAAGCCCGCGCCATCGCGCGCGACGGGCAGATAGTCGGTCTTCAGATAATCGCGCAGACGGCGATAGGCAGGGTAGATGCCCTGTTCAATCGTCACACGGTAATCTGCCGATAGCCGTGCCTTGTCTTCTGCCGAGAAGCTGGCCGGGAAGTTCTGGACCGGCCCGAAATAAGGCGACTCTTCCGTCTTCTGCGCCAATTGCGCATCCAACTGACCGATGACATTGTTGATCGTCATCTTGGTTTCCACAACGCCGGACTTCGCGCCTTCGCGGAAGCGGCCAACGGCGCGGTCGAGGAAGATGATGAATTCGCGGTGGCGCTTTAGGGCGTTGTCATAGTCCTGCACCGAGGCAAATGGCGCACCACCCTTTCCGCTGGAGAAGGTCGGGTAGAAGGTATGGAAGCCGAAAAAGTGATTGAGCGGGCGGACAACGTTCAGCTTTAAAATGTCGGGCCGGAAGGAGATAGCGGTCTGTTCCGTCTGCCATTTGAACACGTCATAAGCGATTTGGTCCGTCGGGCTGAGTTGCGCGCGGTCCACCTTCTTCAGCCGCGCCATGTCGCTCACATTCGCGCGCTTTTCGGCGGCGAAATAGGCGTCGGTGATGAAGTCCCCAAAGCGGTCGGCATAGCGCATGTCGCCACGAAAGATTGCAAAGAGAGGATTGCGTCGCTGCGACCCTGCATCGCTCTCTTCAAACAACGTGTGCAGATCACGCGTGGCCTGATTTTCGGCAGTCGCGGGTGCTGTAGCGGTCTGGGCAGCGGCGGGTGCGGCATGCAGGGCCAGCGGGGACAAGGTGGCAAGAAGAAGGGCAGAGATTGAACGGCGCATGAAACGCTCCCCAATGGAGGATGAAAGACCCGTTCTTATCAGTCGCGTGGGCGCCACTCCACCCTGTTCGACCAAAGCCATGTTGATATCGACAAAGCGCGCAAAAAAGTGGCCCGGACCTCCAAAGAGATCCGGGCCGTCACCCTTGTGCGAAGGGCGACTAGTGTAACGCCAACAGGGAACACACGTCACATCAATACGCGAGCGGTGACGCGTGTTGCTTATCGCCGAGCCGCGGTGAACGGACCCGGAATGGAGTTGTCAGCAATCAGAAAGGCGCGTTTATCTGCCGTTCAGGATGACGTCATGGCGGCAGGCGCGACGCAGCGGCGTCTGATTGCAAGGGAAGGACTTCGCGTTCTTCGTTTCTTCGCGTCCTTCGCGTGAACCCCGGACATGCTGGTTCACGCGAAGGCCGCGAAGTCTTGCAAGGGCGCGAAGAAAATTGGGCTTCCGCCTTGGCAATATCCAAAGCGCGACATCAGCCTAAACCCAGAATTTCTCCCGGAACCATTTGGTCACGATATACTTCGTCCCCGCATGTATCGGCAGGCCGGCATGGAGGGTGGCCGGATTGGGCGTGCCATCGGCCTGCATATTGTTCCACAAAACCAACATCCCACGGCGCGGCGTGACCGTCATGCCCGCAATCGGAAATTCGGTCTCTCCGCCCGATGCGGGTTCATTGAGATAGACCATGGCCGTCCAGCTGCGCTGCCCGCCCTGTTTGGCCATATCTTCCCAATAGATGGTGTTCTTGAAGAAATGGTCGTGATGCGCCTTGAACTGCTGGCCGATTTCATAAACCTGGCCCTGCAGCGTTTCTCCGTGCCGCGGGTCAATGCCCATCAGCGTGCAGATGCGGCCTTCCACCTTTTCAACGAGCGCATCGTAAGGCGAAAGGTTGCAGCTGTCGCTGGTTCGGAAGTCCGGGTCTGGATGCTTGGCGAGCAAGCCCGATGGCTGACGCCCCTTGTCAATCAGGGCCATCAGCTCCTCGCACTCAGTGGGCGTCATGAAATCCTGCACGCAGTAGAGCGTCAGGTTATTCTGTTCCACAATCTGCGCGCGGCCAGAGGCCTTCAACTTGCGCGTCACGATCCGGCCAAGATCGGCCAGCCGTTCCTCAGATGATTTGAGCTTGATCTTCGCCATGCCGCTGCTCCGTCAGTCGATGATGCGGCCACGGGCCATGACGAAGCCCACCTTTTCGAGACTGCGCACATCGCTCAACGGATCACCATCGACCGCAATGATATCCGCTGAATAACCGGGTGCGAGTTTGCCAATCTCATTGTCTTTATCGAGCAGCTTGGCCGCCACCGTCGTCGCACTGGCCAGCGCTTCACGGGCGGTCATCCCACCCCAATCGACCATCAGCGCGAATTCCCCCGCGTTGCGGCCATGGTCAAAGACACCCGCATCTGTCCCAAAGGCAATGGTCACGCCTTCGGCCTTGGCGAGCTTGAGCGCCTTGCCCGCCTGCGCGACGGCCTCACGCCCCTTGGCTTCAACCGTTGGCGTGTAGATGCCCTTGCCAAGCCGCTCCTTCACGCCATTGAGCGCCATCAGTGTCGGCACCATCGCTGTGCCGCTGGCCTTCATCGCCTTGACGGCCGCAAGGTCCGCAAAGGTGCCATGGTCGGCTGTATCAATGCCCGCTTTCGCCGCCGCCTCCACGCCGCGCGCGCCATGCGCATGCGCTGCGACCCGCAGCCCAAGGCTATGCGCGGTATCGGCGATGGATTTGAGTTCGGCATCGGTGAAATGCTGGCCAAGGCCGCGGCCCTGTTGCGACAAGACGCCGCCGGTCGCGGTGATCTTGATAACGTCAGCGCCGTTCTTGGACGCTTCGCGCACCCGTGCGGCACATTGGTCTGGTCCGGTGCAGGTGTTCTTGCCATCCAGCGCGGCGTTCACTTCGGGGCGATAGCCGGAGACATCGCCATGGCCGCCGATGATCGAAATGGCAGAGCCTGCCGCCACAATGCGCGGGCCGGGGATGAGGCCATTGGCCGTCGCATCGCGCAACGCAAAGCCGCCGCGCGGGGCCGAGCCCAGATCGCGCACTGTGGTGAAGCCGGCTTTCACCGTGACGAGGGCATTGTGCGCACCGACAAGCGCCAGATAATCGTCCGTGACGACAGCCTCATCGCGATAGTCCCCGCCGGGATTGCTCTCGAGATGGACGTGCATGTCGATGAGGCCGGGCAGGACCGTCTTGTCTTTCAGCTCCACGACCCGCGCATCGGCAGGGGCTGAGGCATAGCCCTCCACAATCGAAACAATCTTACCGTCAATGACGGTGATGGTGGAGGGTCCAGAGGCGGGGCGGGCCGCATCAGTAATGAGCCTGCCGGCGTGAATGACGGTGGTTTCCGCCCGCGCTGCCCCGGTGAGCGCTGTTGCCGCCATCATAGCCGCCAGAAAGACTCGCATCATATTCTCCCAACTGTCGTTGCCCTTCAATTGCGCAGGCGATGCGCCCCATGCAAGCAGCAATCACATTTGCGGCATTATGTAGCAAACGCACCAAGGACTCCCAAAGCACAGGAAACTGTGAAATGAAGGAGTATGGGCGTCACGCAATATCTGGGAAGACTTTGGCACTTCACGTTCCGGAATTTCACGTTCCGGACAGATGCCATGCAAATTGTAGCGGCCTCTCTTGTTCCGCTTGCTGCGCCAAAGCTTGGCTTCAAGAACCCTGCGGAAGTGAATTCTGAAGTGCTGGCCTATATCGGCATGATGGCGATTGCCCTTTTGGTTTTCCGCTTGATTTGCGCTCCATATTTCATCTGGAAAGAGGACCAATCTCAAATCGCTGATTTAAATCATGAGCTTGGGAGGCCAGAGCGGCTAGAGCGAGAGCATACAGCCACGCTCTTGGCTGATGATCGTCGGCTGGCTTTAGAACTTTTAGCCAACATGCATTTCTATTGGTTCACTGTTGCGGCGGCGGGCCGTTCCGCGGTTGAGGATTTGCGAATATCCGTTGAGGACGGGTCTCACAAATTAGCCATGCTAATTCTTGCTCATGGAGACGATCTGGATAGGCACAGCTGCTTCCGTGACTTCGGCGGGGTTTGCGCAGAGATTGAAGGCGGAAGGCGTGGAGCGGAATGTGCAGATTTGCTAACGGACGCCTATATAAAAGCCTCCGCCAGCATCAAAGGTCGCCCGAAACCCTAATAGATTGAGCGCCAATCGCTTTCAGACACTGAAGCAAAAAGACTGCTGTATACTTTCCGCGTGAGAGCTTCTTCTCACGCCTCCGCCGTATGGAAGTCGGGACGCATCACCATATCGCGGGCCCGTACCTTGCAGCGTATGCCGGTGAAACTGTGTGGCGTGAAGACAACCGTCGCGTACCGAACGGCGATCAGGCTGGCATGGTGTTCCGTGCGGCTCTGGCAGCTTCTGTTAGTCGGAAGTGGAAGGGTTATTGGCAGCGGGCCGCTTAAAGGCCTTCTGGCTTATATGAACCGTCTCCAATTTTAGGAAATGGTGAATCTAGGCCTAAGCGGCGATCAAGATTAGCGACCATTGTCGGAGTTAGGCGCTCAGTCATTCCCATTGGTATTATGACATGCCGCTCCGTCTTAGACACAAGACGATGTAGAGTTATTGATCCATTACCGTCATTTGTCAGAGCGCTATGGGTGGTGCAGCCCTGTTGATTGCACCACCCAATGTATTCTCTAAGTGTCGGATGTTGACCGAAAGGATATGCCATTAAGCGGCGATACGAAAATCCATATGTGACTGCAAGGACTGTTCAACGTAAGAATTGAACATTGATTCATAAAAGTCCGGCGCTGGATCAATGCCGTGAAAGGCTTTTCCATGCTTATCAATGGTATAGGACGCCTCAGCGTTAATAACCGCTTCAATTCTACGGCGCACAGTTGGGAGATCACTTCCCTGTGCTGCAATGTCATAGTCAACGCATTGAGCAACCCACGCGTCAGCATCCTGAAAAGCGACAATCCGCAGTTTTTCTTTGGTCGGTTCTGACATTTTCATCTACTCCAAGTCCCCTACCGATAGGGAGAATCAAACGGACGGCTGCTCCGAGAAGCGCCGTCCTAATGAAATATAGATGGGGATTACTCCCCCTTCTGTCAATAAATTGTTGACAACACCGATTTGGCATCATCCCTCGCTTTCGCATATATTAACGATGCTAAAAAATTGATTTTATTAGAAAAATTTGGCGCGATCATTACATAATCATCTTAGTCGCCATAACGTAAGAGTAATCCCGTTGATATTAACTAGCGCGCCAACTCCCAAAGCAACCACATCGAATCACCACCGCCAACGTTCCGCACGAGCCCTTGCACCCGCCTGTCTATGAGGAACCCTGCAACGCGCTTTGTGATGCGTGAGAGCAATAACGGCGTACTTGCCTATGCACGCTCTACAATAAGCGGTGTGGCGATCTGACGGGCTTTGAGAGGCGTTTGCGCCACCCTCAGGATGCGAATACCCTACGCGACATTTCGCCACGCTTTGACCAGTCAGCGGGCGGGGCGTGAACCTTGGGCGCTAGGTCTGGGATATTCAGTTCCGGCGCTACGAGCTTTATCACCGCGTCCAGATGCTCAATGTCCGCTGATGTTGCGGCAATCTCCTTTTGCAGATTTAGAACGCGTCCTGCCAGTTCCGAACGACGGCGGGTTAGGCCTTGCGCCATGTAATTAGTCGTGAGGCCATTTGTATCGGAATCAGTGACAAAGGCTTAGATTTGCATTGATGCGTTTGTTACATAAAGTCGCACAATTCGTCGAGATCAACACGTCTCCACCGTCAGCGCCTCGATCTCGAGGAGGGTGCGGTCCCCGTCTGGCTTTGTGCCCGTCACGACGATGTCGGCGACCAGATGGCCGGGTAGGTCAAATTCATGATCGGGCAGCATCGCGGCGATCTCGTCAGCGCGGGCGGGGCCGACCGAGAGCGAGACCCAGTGGCGGGCGCCGGTGAAGGTGACGCTGGCCCAAGGGCGTTCGCGTGAGGCGGGGATTTCAGCGGGGGTTGCGAGTTTCAGGAGCGCGTTCATCAGCGCGCGGTGGGGGTTTGCGGACTTGGGGGCAATCATCAGCGGGCCTCCTTCTGTGCCTCTTGGGTGGCGATGAACTCCCGCACGCGGCGCACCATCGTGCTGCGCATTTCACGACCGGCGCGGACATCGAACACCAGACGCGGGTCACGTGCGGCGAGCCTGCCGAAACGCGCCGGCCGCATCCCCGTCCGCCGCAGGAAAAGCTCAATTTCGCGTCTGATATTCACCTTTTGTTCTCCCTCGTCTTTCCGTCGAGTCGCGTTAGGATTTTTCCTTTTTCACCGTCAAATCCTACTTGTCTAGGATTTTTCTTATCGGTATGAAGAGACATGGAAAATGTGCGCGACACGCTGGATCGGCTAATTCGGGACCGGGGGGAGGATTATGCCGCTTTGTCACGGCTGATTGGCCGCAACCCGGCCTATATCCAGCAGTTCATCCATCGCGGCAGCCCACGCAGGCTGGCTGAGGACGACCGGAAGTTGCTCGCCCGCTATCTGGGTGTCGACGAATCGCTGCTGGGTGGACCGGCGGCCGCCCCCGTTGCGGGCGATATGGTCGCGGTGGCGCGTCTGGCCGTTGAAGCGTCAGCAGGTCCGGGTGCGCTGGCCAACCGCGAGGACACAATATCCCGCTTCGGCTTTGACGCCCGCTGGCTGCGCAGCGTCGCCTCCAGCCCGCAAAATGTCTCTGCGATTTCGGTGCGCGGGGAATCGATGTTGCCGACCTTGTCGGAAGGCGATGAGATTCTGGTCGATGGGGGTGATGCGGCCGACCGGCTGCGCGACGGCATTTACGTGTTGCGGGTGGAAGAGGCGCTGCTTGTGAAGCGGATTGCGCTCAACCCGGCAGGCATGAGTGGGCGGCGCCTGTCGATCCGCAGCGACAACCCCGCTTACCCCGATTGGGAGGATTGTGATCCGGCGGCGGTCCAGATTATTGGCCGCGTCATCTGGGTTGGCAGGCGTATGGCCTGAGCCGCGCGCTTAGCGCTTTCGGTCAAAAAACCAAAAGGCAAAGGCAAAGGCAACGCCCAGTCCGGACCCGACCAGCAAGCCAAGTGTCGACTGCTGATAGACGACGCCGATGATGGCCCCTGCGAGGATGGAGAGGGCGAGCGGCCCACCGGCTGCGCGGGCATCTGGTTTCTTTGGTTCGGTCATACGCTGCTCCTGCCACTGCCTGCCGGAAAACGCCACCCCGCCCATTGGGGCATGACCCTTTTAGACATGGTGAACACCACCTTCACTGCTTTTGGGCACGGCCTGCAAAGGGCTGCCCCCTCATGGCGATCCTCCGCATTTTGCCCAACCGGAGTCTCCCGCTGCATGTCCAGCTTTTTTGTTGATCGCGCCGGGGCAGACCTCGCTGCCGAGTTCATGGCGCTGTTTGGCAAAGAGGCCTCAAGTGAAGCTGCTGGCCGGGCGCGGCGCTCCCGCGATCATGGCAATGTGATCGGCTATTGCCGCTGGCGGCAGGTGGAGCGGCTGATCAGCGCGCTGGAAAATGGGGTCGGCGCCACCCGCCACTAACCGGTTCGCGCGGGTTCTCAACCTATGTGATGCGCCCTGCGACAGGGAGTGCTTTCGCTCCGTCCTAGGACGCGATAGAGCGGGGGGATGAAGTCCGGCCTCCTGTGTCGTGTCGCGCCCGTCGCCCTGACCGTAGCGCTGGCCGTTGCCGCCCCTGTTCATGGACAGGGGATCCCCGCCCCTGCCGAACCAACACCGGCGACAGAGACGCCACTGGACCCGGAATCTCCGATGGCAGAAATGCCCGATATCGGCGTGGAATGGCCCGATCTGCCCGCTGAAGAAGCCGGAGAGCAAGCCTCTGGCGTCGACAGCGCCGATGAGCAGGGCCGCCGCTACACCGTCACCTTGGCGGGCGTGCCCTTGACCTCCGAAACCCAAATCGCGCAACGCTTTGACGCCCTGTCGGCGTTGAAGGCCGGGGACAGTAAACCCGCCAACGTCGCGCAGATCGACCGCCGTGCGCGTGATGATGCCGCCTTGCTGGCCGAACTTCTGCGCGCCGACGGCTATTATGATGCGCGCATTGAATCCGACATTGAAGCCGTGGGGGATCGCCTTGCCGTGACCCTCACCATCGAGCCGGGGCCGCTCTACACCTTTGGCGACATCCGCGTGTCTGGCCTTGATGAGAGCGGAACGCTGCGCGAAGCCTTTAACGTCAATGTCCAGGACAGCGTCGATGCCGATGATGTGACGCTGGCGGAAGCCACGCTGAAGTCCAAACTCGCCAATGACGGCTATCCCTTTGCCAAAGTCACAGCGCCTGATGTTTTGGTCGACCATGACATGCGGACAGCATCGATGGAGGTGCGTGTTGAGACCGGCGGCAAGCGCAATTTCGGTCAGATTTTGGCGCGCGGCGAAAAGCAGCCTTTCGGCGCCAAGCACATTGGCGTTATTGCCCGCTTCAAACCGGGCGAGCCCTATAACCAAGCCGATATTGATGACCTGAAGCGCGCGTTGATCGCAACCGGCCTCATGTCCTCGGTTGATGTCAGCCCCGTTGAAACAGGTGACCCGCAGACCGCCGACGTCGCTGTCACCATGACCCCGGCCCCCTTGCGGACGATCGCGGCCGAAGCGGGATATGGCACGGGCGAAGGCCTTCGCGTGTCTGCCAGCTGGACCCACCGCAACCTGCTGAAGCCCGAAGGTGCCGTCATGGTGCGAGGGGTCATCGGCACGCGCGAACAAACGGTCGGCGCCTCTCTGCGCCAGTCCAACTGGCGGCGGCGGGACTGGGTGTTGAACGCGCGCGTGGCGGCCAGCAATATCGTTCAAACCGCTTATGCCGCCCGCACGCTTGAGATTGCCGCCAACCTTGAACGCCAGACCAACATCATCTGGCAGAAGGATTGGACCTGGAGCGTCGGCGCCGAATTGCTTGCATCGGACGAACGCGACATTGTGGCCCGCGGCGGCGCGCGCCAAACCTATTTCATCGGCGCCTTGCCCGCGACCTTGGCCTATGACGGATCGGACGATCTGCTGGACCCGAAACGCGGCTTCCGGCTAAGCGCCCGTGTGTCGCCCGAAGGGTCCTTACAAGGCGGGTTTAACGGCTATTTGCGTACCCAGATTGATAGCAGCGCCTATCTGCCCTTGGGCCGCAAAATCGTCCTCGCTGGACGGACCCGGTTGGGCTCGATCTCCGGCACCGCGCTCAACAATATCGCGCCGTCGCGGCGGTTCTATGCCGGCGGCGGCGGGTCTATTCGCGGCTTTAGCTTTCAGGATATTGGCCCGCGCGATGCCTTTGGAGACCCGATTGGCGGGCGCAGTCTTGCCGAATTTTCGCTCGAGGCGCGCGTCCGCTTTGGCGCGTTTGGCGTCGTCCCCTTTGTCGATATAGGCAATATTTACACTGGCAGCCTGCCCCGTCTGGACAAAATGCGCGTCGGCGCGGGGCTGGGCGGGCGCTATTATTCCAGCTTCGGCCCAATCCGTATCGACATTGGCACGCCGATAAATCGGCGCACGGGTGAGGCGCGGGTTACGGTTTTTGTCTCCTTGGGTCAGGCCTTTTGATGCGCGCCGTAAAAGGGGTCCTTGCAGCGCTTCTTGGATTGGCCCTGATCGGGCTGGCGCTTGCCGGGCTGGCCGATACCGGGCCGGGCCACCGCTTCATCATCGACCGCGTTGAAAAGCTTTCCCCCAAGTCCGGGCTTAAAATTGAAATCAGCGCCATTGACGGTTCTATCTTCGATCAGGCCCACGTGCGGGGCCTGCGGCTTTCCGATCCCAAGGGCCTGTTCTTTGAAGCCCCCTTGGTTAATCTCACTTGGTCGCCACTCGCCTGGTTCAACAACCGGCTCGATATTGACCGGCTCCATGCCAAAGTCGCCACGCTCCACCGCCTGCCCAAACTCAATCCCGGCGCGCCGGATGCGCCCCTCTTGCCGTCTTTCGACATCCGCATCGGATCGCTGGCGATAGACAGGCTTGAGATCGACAAAGGCGTGGCGGGGTCCCCACGCGTCGGCAGACTAACTGGGCGCGCAGACATCAGCGACGGGCGCGCGATCGTTGATCTCACGGCCGATGCCCAACAGGGCGATCACCTCGTCCTCAAGCTCGAGTCCCGACCCGATGACAACCGCTTTGACGTCGCGCTGGACCTCGATGCGCCGGAACGCGGCGTGTTCGGCGCGATGATGGGCACCGCAAGGCCCGTGGCACTGCGCGTGTCCGGGGATGGCAGCTGGAAGACGTGGAAGGGCGCCCTCAAGGCCCGCATCTCCGGCCAGGACGCTGCCAATCTCGATCTGGCGGTCAAAGACGGACGGTTCACGCTGGGCGGCGCCATCACCGCTGCCCATGTGCTGACCGGCCGGATGCAGAGGCTCGCGGGGCCGCTGGTGCGCGTGTCGGGTGAGGCCACCTTTGCCAACCGGCAGCTCGACGGTCAGATCAACCTGTCTTCACCGGCACTTTCTCTCTCCGGCACGGGTGGGATTGATCTCGCAAAGAGCAGCTTTGACGACGCTCTGCTCACCGCCCGGCTGATCGAACCACGCGCCGTCGTACCGACAATGCGCGGCCAGAATGTGCAGCTCAAGGCGCGGTTTGACGGACCTTTCTCGCAAGCTGCCTTCGATTATCTGCTCACCGCCCCGCGTGTCGCCTTTGATGCAACGGGGCTGAAGGATGTGCGCCTCTCCGGTCAGGGCCGCCTGTCCAAGGCGCCGGTCAAAGTGCCGGTCCGCTTCACGGCCAAGCGCATCACCGGTGTCGGCGATGTGGCAGGCGGCATCCTTGCCAACATCTCGGTCGATGGCTTGGTTCTGGCGACTAGCACGACGATCGTTGGGGAAAACCTGCTGCTGAAATCCGACAAGCTGTCGGGACGGCTCGCGCTGTTCGTTGATCTCAAAACCGGCCGCTACGATGTCGGGCTGGCAGGGCAGCTCAACCGGTATTTCATCCCCGGCATCGGTCTGGTCGACATCCGCAGTGAATTGGATGTCGTGCCGGGCCCCAATGGTCGCGGCACGCGCATTTTGGGTCGGGGGGAAGCCTGGGTACGGCGCTTTGACAATGCATTCTTTGCCGGGCTTGCAGGCGGCCTGCCTAAGCTGGAAACAGCGCTGGAACGCACGCCCGACGGCGTGCTGCGCTTCACCAATATGCGCCTCATCGCGCCCAAGCTGCGACTGACCCTGTCCGGCATCCGGCGGCGGGATGGCAGCTTCCAACTGTCCGGCAGCGGCAGCCAATCAACCTATGGCGCGCTAAAGCTGGCGCTGGACGGGCCGATTGCGCGGCCGCGCGTGTCCTTGCTCTTCGCCCGTCCCAATGAAGCCATGGGGCTGGCCAATGTCCAACTTCTGCTCACCCCCAATGCGGGCGGCTTTGGCTGGACGGCCAATGGCCAATCCCGCATCGGGCGTTTTACCGGGCGGGGGGACATCCTGCTGCCGGCAGGCCGCCCGTCGCAGATCATGGTGGCGGATTTCAACGCCTCCGGCCTCTCAGCCACGGGACGGCTGACGCCAGTGACCGGCGGGCTGGCCGGGACGCTGACGCTGGGCGGTATGGCGACGGGGACGCTCGACATGGATGTCACCGGCGGGCTGCAGCGCATCCGGGCGGCTGTGGATGCCCGCGACGCGCGCTTTGAAGGCCCACCCCAGATGGCCATCCGCCGGGGCCGCTTTGTCGGCACCATCCTGATGGACCCGGCCGGGACCTCCCTCAACGGCACCGTGACGGCGCAGGGCGTGCAATATGGTGCCATATCCTTCGCGCGGCTCGCTGGGAACGTCGACATGAAGGGCGGAACGGGCGAACTGAAGGGCGCGATCGCAGGGTCACGCGGCGGTGATTTTGATCTTCAGACCGTCGTTCAGATGGCCCCGGACCGGCTCATCATCATCGCCAATGGGACGCTGGAACGTCGCCCGATTAGCCTTGATGCGCCGGCCGTTTTGGTGCGCGAGGGCGCCGGATGGCGGCTGTCGCCAACGGAGCTCAGCTATGCGGGCGGCAAGGCATCTCTGTCCGGCCTGATCGGTGGCGCGCGGCCAGAGTTAACCGGCGCGCTCACGTCGCTGCCGCTGTCGATCCTCGATACAGTGGCCCCCCGCCTTGGGTTGGGCGGACGGGCGAGCGGTACCTTCTTCTATGTTGAAGAGGCCAATGGCACACCGTCTGGTCGGATCGACGTCAAGGTGCGCGGTCTGACGCGCGCAGGGCTGGCGCTTGCCTCCAAGCCAATTGACCTTGCGGTGATTGCAAGCTTCGGCGGATCGCGGGCCGGCGCGCGGCTCTTGGCAGCTTCCGGCGGCCAGACCATCGGGCGCGGCCAGATTCAGCTGAACGGCCTTGGTGGCGCGGCAGCCCTGACCAGCCAGATCGCTAATGCCAATCTGCTCGGCCAGTTGCGCTTCAATGGCGATGCCGGAACGCTGTGGCGCCTCACGGGCATTTCCACCTTTGATCTTTCGGGCAATGTCGCCATCGGCGCCGATATGGGCGGCACGCTGTCCAACCCCAGCATCCGCGGATCGGTGCGGACAGCCGCCGCGCGCGTGGAAAGCGCAGCGGCGGGCATGGTGCTGACAGGGGTGGCTGCAAACGGGCAGTTTAATGGGTCTCGTCTGGTCCTCGACAGCTTTTCCGCAAATGCGGGTAAGAGCGGGCGGCTGACCGGCACAGGCACCATCAGCTTTGCCTCCGGCGCGCCGGGTGTCGACCTGTCGGTGCAAGCGGAGTCGGCAACACTGATCGCCCGGGATGATTTGGGGGCGACGGTCACGGGTCCCTTGCGCATTCAATCTGAAGGCAATGGCGGCCTGATCAGCGGCAACGTGCGGGTCGACCGCAGCAGCTATGTGCTGGGGCAAAGTGCGGTGGCCACTTCCGTTCCCCGGTTGCGCGTGCGGGAGATTAACGGCGGAGCGGACCCGCAAATGGCGGTCGCCCCCACACGACCATGGTTGCTTGATATTAAGGCCAATGTGCCGGGGCGCATGATGGTGACGGGGCTTGGCCTCGACAGCGAATGGCGCGGTGACTTGGCGGTGACAGGTTCGATCCTATCGCCCGCGATTCTGGGTTCGGCAGAAGTCGTCCGTGGCGGCTATGAATTTGCCGGACGGCGCTTTGAGCTGGAACGCGGCGTCATCCGGTTCCGAGGAGAAAGCCCGCCCGACCCGATCCTCGACATTGTTGCGCAAGGCGACACCCAGGGCCTGAGCGCGACCATCCGTGTCGGCGGCACCGGCCAGAAGCCCGAAATCACCTTTGCCAGCGTGCCTGCTTTGCCGCAGGAAGAGCTGCTGTCCCGCCTGCTATTTGGCACCTCGATCACCAATTTGTCCGCGCCCGAAGCGCTGCAATTGGCCGCCGCTGTCGCTTCGATGCGCGGTGGGGCTGGCCTCAACCCGATCAACGCGCTGAGGCAGGCCGTAGGTCTGGACCGGCTGCGCATCTTGCCTGCGGACGCGACGACGGGACAGCGCACGGCAGTGGCGGCGGGCAAGTATATTTCCCGTCGCGCCTTTGTGGAAATCATCACCGACGGGGCAGGCTATTCCGCCACACGCGCGGAGTTTCAGGTGACGCATTGGCTGTCGATCCTGTCCACTTTGTCCTCGGTCGGGCGACAAAGCGCCGCTGTACGGATTTCCCGAGATTATTGATAATCCCTCGCATTAGCATTGACAGGATGTGAGGGCCAAGATTAGGAAAAGGCGAGATGGCCCTCTTCAACCACCGCTTTAGCCTCTGGGCCCTGCTCGCGCTTCCGGCGTTCGCCATGTTGGCGGGCTTTGGGCGCGGCTCTGTCGAGGCGTTGGACCTGCTGCACCCCTCAGGCGAACTGTCGGCCCGGTTGATGATCATCGCAATCGCCATCAGCCCGCTGATCAGCCTCTTTGGGCCGCGCAAATGGCTGCAATGGATGGCCGTGCGCCGTCGCGCTTTTGGCGTCGCTGCCTTTGCCTATGCGGTTCTGCACCTCGTCTTCTACATCATCGACATGGGCAATGTGGCAGACATGGTCGCAGAAGCCCTTGCTCCGGGAATATGGACAGGCTGGGCCGCATTCGTCCTGATGATGGTGCCTGCCGTCCTTAGTAATGATGCGTCCATGCGGGCGCTAAAGGCGCAATGGAAAAGGCTGCAGCGTCTGGTGTACCCGGCTGCCATCCTGACCTTGCTGCATTGGATTTGGGTGCACAATAATCTCGGCCCTGCGCTGGTTCATTTCATCCCCCTGGCGCTGATCATTGCGCTGCGGGCTTTCAAACCCCTCCCCCACGCCAACCAAGGAGCTTGATCATGCGTTTTCTCTCCACCCTCACCCTGACCGGCGCCGCCGCCCTAATGGCGATCAGCGCGCCTGCCTCCGCCACCGGCGCCATCAAGTGTCAGGCCGGTCCCGCGTCTAGCTGGAAGACGCAGGACGCGCTGAAGGCAAAGCTCATCAAAGAAGGCTGGCAGGTCCGCAAGACCAAGCCTGATGGCGGCTGCTATGAAGTCTACGGCACGACGCCCGAAGGTGACCGGGTGGAAGCCTATTTCCATCCGGTGACATTTGAGAAGCTATACGTCGCACGGCGCGGCGAGGTTCTGTTTCGCAAAAAGGGCTATTGAGACCCGTTGCCCTCCGCGTCAGGGCGACCCCGCCTCACCATAACCTGTGTCACAACAGCATTGTTTGAAAGACGGCTCCTGATTTGAGAGAGTGAAGCAATTCGCTTGACTTGGAGGCCCCCGCCTCTAGACGCGGCGTCGGGCCACGCGGTCCCAACGCCGCGCTGCTCTCTGCAAGGAGACGCTTACATGACTGTGACCAAGCCAACGCGCACACCTGCGCGTCCGTTCTTTTCCTCGGGCCCCTGCGCAAAGCCGCCGGGCTGGGATGCTTCCAAACTCCAAACTGAATGCCTCGGCCGCTCGCACCGCGCCAAGATCGGCAAGTCGCGCCTGCAACTGGCGATCGACCTGACGCGCGAAGTGCTGCAGGTGCCCGACTCGCATCGCATCGGCATCGTCCCCGGCTCTGACACCGGCGCTGTTGAAATGGCCATGTGGTCGCTGCTCGGCGCACGCGGCACGACCATGCTGGCATGGGAAAGCTTTGGTGAAGGTTGGGTCACCGATGCGAACAAGCAACTGAAATTGAACGCCACCGTGCTGAATGCAGCCTATGGCGAACTCCCGGATCTTTCGACCGTCAACTGGGCGGACGATGTCGTCTTCACCTGGAACGGCACCACGTCTGGCGCACGCGTCCCCAATGGAGACTGGATTGCCGACGACCGTGAGGGACTGTCGATCTGCGACGCTACCTCGGCGGTGTTTGCCTATGACATGCCGTGGGACAAGCTCGATGTCGTCACCTTCTCTTGGCAGAAAGTGCTGGGCGGCGAAGGCGCACACGGCGTCCTCATCTTGGGGCCCCGTGCGGTGGAGCGGCTGGAAAGCTATACCCCTGCATGGCCGCTGCCCAAGGTCTTCCGCCTGACGTCAAAGGGCAAGCTGTCCGAAGGCATCTTCAAGGGAGAAACGATCAACACGCCGTCGATGCTCGCCGTGGAAGACGTCATCTTCGCGCTGGAATGGGCAAAGTCGCTCGGCGGTCTGGACGGTCTGATGGCGCGCAGCAACGCCAATGCCCGCGCACTCAACCTGATCGTTGAAGGCCGCTCCTGGCTTGATCATCTGGCGGTCGACCCGGCCACACGGTCAACCACTTCGGTCTGCCTGACAGTCGAAGGCGCGGATGCCGACTTCATCAAGAAGTTCGCAGGGCTGCTCGAAGCCGAACACGCCGCTTATGACATTGCCAGCTATCGCGACGCGCCTCCGGGCCTACGCATCTGGTGCGGCGCGACCGTCGACACCGCTGACATCGAAGCGCTCGGACCTTGGCTCGATTGGGCTTGGGACGAAATGAAGTCCGCCTGATCTCCCCTTCCGTCATTCCCGCGAAGGCGGGAACCCATGAACACCTCGGCACAAACATCTTCCGCACAGGTGACCTTGGGGCCCCGCCTTCGCGGGGGTGACGTTCTGAACAAAGGAACCAAAACATGACCAAGCCCAAAGTCCTCATTTCCGACAAAATGGACCCCAATGCCGCCGCGATCTTCCGGGAACGTGGCTGTGAAGTTGATGAAATCACGGGCCTGACGCCCGACGAGCTGAAAGCGATCGTCGGCAAATATGATGGTCTCGCCATCCGCTCCTCCACCAAGGTGACCAAGGATATCCTTGAGGCCTGCACGAACCTGAAGGTTATCGGCCGCGCCGGCATTGGCGTCGACAATGTCGATATTCCGGCCGCCTCGTCCAAAGGTGTGGTCGTCATGAACACGCCGTTCGGCAACTCGATCACCACGGCGGAACACGCCATCGCTCTGATGTTCGCGCTCGCCCGTCAGCTGCCGGAAGCCAATGCCCAGACGCAGGCGGGCCTATGGCCGAAGAACGGCTTCATGGGCGTTGAAGTCACTGGCAAAACATTGGGCCTGATCGGCGCTGGCAATATCGGTTCAATCGTCGCCACCCGCGCGCTGGGCCTGCGGATGAAGGTTGTCGCCTTCGATCCCTTCCTGACGCCGGAACGCGCCGTGGAAATGGGCGTGGAAAAGGCAGACCTTGATACGCTGCTCGCCAAGGCCGACTTCATCACGCTGCATACGCCGCTGACCGACCAGACCCGCAACATCCTGTCGAAGGAAAACCTCGCCAAGACCAAAAAGGGCGTGCGCATCATCAACTGTGCACGTGGTGGCCTGATCGATGAAGACGCGCTGAAGGAGGCCCTTGATTCAGGCCAGGTCGCAGGCGCCGCACTCGACGTGTTCGTCAATGAACCCGCCAAGGAATCGCCTTTGTTCGGCACCCCCAACTTCATCTGCACGCCGCACCTTGGTGCCTCGACGAACGAAGCGCAGGTCAATGTGGCACTTCAGGTCGCCGAACAGATGGCCGATTATCTGGTCAATGGCGGCGTCACCAACGCGCTCAACATGCCGAGCCTGTCGGCAGAAGAAGCGCCGAAGCTGAAGCCCTATATGGCGCTCGCCGAAAAACTCGGCAGCCTTGTCGGGCAATTGGCGCATGACAACCTCACCAAGATCAGCATCGAAGTGGAAGGCGCCGCCGCCCAGCTCAACATCAAGCCCATCACAGGCGCGGTGCTGGCAGGTTTGATGCGCCGCTATTCGGACACGGTGAACATGGTCAACGCGCCCTTCCTCGCCAAGGAACGCGGGCTGGACGTGCGTGAAGTCCGCCATGACCGCGAAGGCGTCTACCACACGCTCGTTCGGGTGACCGTCGGCACCAGTCAGGGCGACCGCTCGGTGGCAGGCACGCTGTTCGGCAATACCGTCCCGCGTCTCGTTGAAATGTTCGGCATCAACATCGAAGCCGATCTTGACGGCCACATGCTCTACATCGTGAACGAAGATGCGCCGGGCTTCATCGGGTCCATCGGGACGCTGCTCGGCAAGAACGGGCTCAACATTGGCACGTTCCACCTTGGCCGCCGCAATGCAGGCGGCGAAGCGGTGCTTCTCCTCTCAATGGACGACGCTATTCCCGAAGCCGTTCTCGAAGACGCCCGCAAGCTGCCGGGTGTGAAAACGGTGAAGGCGTTGAAATTCTGATTCGGCATTGCCCTCCCCCAACCCCTCCCGCTTGCGGGAGGGGAGCGAGACTTGTGCGGACAGTGTCCGTCTTAGTCGCAGCGGGGAGGGCACCTGCACAATCAGATATTTCCATCCAGCCTCAAATCGCTCTAAGGCGCCGCCCATGACCACAGGATTGCTCCCCACCGGATTTCGTGACCGCCTGCCGCCCGAGGCCGATGCCTCGGCGCGGTTGGTGCGCGCCGTGCTCGATACGGTCGCCTCCTGGGGCTATGAGCGGGTCCAGACCCCACTCGCCGAATTTGAGGCGAGCCTGACCGGCGCCCTCGGCACATCCTCACGGGATCTGCTGCGCTTTGTAGATCCGGTGTCCGGCGAGACGATGGCGGTCCGGTCCGACATTACAGGACAGATCGGGCGTATCGCCTCCACCCGCATGGGCCACCACCCCCGACCGGTGCGGCTCAGCTATGGCGGTCCGGTCGTCAAGTTGAAGGCAGCGCAACTCCGCCCGGAACGGGAGCTGATGCAGGTCGGCGCGGAACTCATCGGGCTGGACAGCGTGGCCGCCGCCACCGAAATTGTCACCGTAGCGATCGAAGCGCTGAAGGCCGCGGGCGTCAAGGACATGACGCTCGACCTGACCTTGCCGGACCTGATCGACACGCTGCTGCCGGGGACAGACACGGCCAGCCTCAAAGCAAATTTGGATGCCAAAGACATTGCTGCCGTGCCAGAAGCCTTCCAGCCGCTCATCGCAGCTGCCGGAACCGTTGAGGACGCCATTGGTCGTCTGCGTGCCTTTGACATAGCGGGCCTGCTGACACAGCGGCTCGACGCCATTGAAGCGGTGGTGGCCGGTCTGCCCGCTGATCTGCGCGTCACCCTCGACCCGACCGAGCGGCACGGCTTTGAATATCAAAGCTGGTTCGGCTTCTCGATCTTTTCGGCGCACACTTTAGGCGAAATCGGCCGGGGCGGCAGCTACCGTATCGGCAATGAGCCAGCCATCGGCTTTTCCGCTTATATCGACCCGCTGATTGACGCAGGGCTGGCGCAAGATGAACGCCGCCGCCTGTTCCTGCCGCTGGGCACCTTGCCGCAAAAAGCCGCGACATTGCGCGCCGAAGGCTGGGTGACAGTGGCAGCGCTGACCGAAGACGACAGCGCCGAAGCCCAGATCTGCACGCACATCCTGTCCAACGGTCGCCCCGCACCCCTCGACTAAGCGTCCCAATTGCCCATGGCAAAGGCGGAACTTTAAGACCTGAAACAACCTTTGGGGTGGACGCCGCGCGTCCATGGCAATAACGCACAGCGCGGCGAATCCCTTTGCTCAGAGTTCCCTGCGCTGAAGGAAAAGGCCCGACATATCGGGATGTTCAAATGGCAAATGTCACCGTGATCGGCGCCCAATGGGGCGACGAAGGCAAAGGCAAGATCGTCGACTGGCTTGCGAGCCGTGCCGACGTCGTCGTCCGGTTTCAAGGCGGCCACAATGCGGGCCACACGCTGGTTGTCGGCGATAAGGTCTACAAGCTTTCCCTGCTTCCCTCCGGCATTGTCCGCGGCACATTGTCCGTCATAGGCAATGGCGTCGTGCTGGACCCCTGGCACTTCCGCGATGAGGTGACAAAGCTCAACGGGCAGGGCGTCGAAGTGACGCCTGAGAATCTACAGATTGCGGAGAATGCGCCGCTTATCCTGCCCTTCCACCGTGATCTCGACGCCCTGCGCGAAACGGCTGCAGGCGCCGGCAAGATCGGTACCACCGGGCGCGGCATTGGCCCGGCCTATGAAGACAAGGTTGGTAGGCGGGCGATCCGCGTGTGCGATCTCGCGCATCTTGATGATCTGGATGCACAGATAGACCGCATCTGCGCGCACCATGATGCGCTGCGCGCCGGGTTCAACCAGCCGCCGATTGACCGGCAGCGGCTGCTCGACGATCTGGCGGATATCGCCGCCTATATTCTGCCCTTTGCCAAGCCCGTCTGGGTGACGCTCAATCAGGCTAAAAAGCGCGGCGCGCGCGTGTTGTTCGAAGGCGCACAGGGCGTGTTGCTGGATGTCGATCACGGCACCTATCCGTTCGTCACCTCGTCCAACACCATTGCGGGCACGGCCTCGGGCGGTTCGGGCCTTGGCCCCTCCTCGGTGGGCTTCGTGCTGGGCATTGTGAAGGCCTACACCACGCGCGTCGGCTCCGGCCCTTTCCCAACCGAGCTGGAAGACGCAACCGGCCAGCGGCTGGGGGAACGCGGCCATGAATTTGGCACCGTCACTGGGCGTAAGCGCCGCTGCGGCTGGTTTGATGCGGTGCTCGTCCGCCAGTCAGCCGCTGTCTCCGGCATTACCGGCATTGCGCTCACCAAGCTGGACGTGCTCGACGGGTTTGAGACGCTCAAAATCTGCACCGGCTATCGCATCGGTGACACGGTGTATGACTATCTGCCCCCTCACGCTGCGGATCAGGCGCGAGCCGAGCCGATTTATGAAGAAATGCCCGGCTGGTCCGAAACCACCGCCGGTGCGCGCAGCTGGGCCGATTTGCCTGCACAGGCGATCAAATATGTCCGCCGGATTGAAGAGCTTATCGATTGTCCCGTCGCCTGCGTGTCCACAAGTCCGGAACGCGACGATACGATTTTGGTGCGGGATCCCTTCTCCGACTAGCGCCCTCCACCAGCGCGGTGTCGCTAAACTGAAATCTTGCACCCTTAGCCCGCAGGGAGACCACAGGCCTGTTGGCCTGCGCGCTGAGGGAGCAACGACCGTTCATGACGTCTAGAAACGCGACAGCCGCGCGGGCGCGCGCTGATGAAACTGGCGTGACCCGAGACGCAGGCGACTGGGTTCGCCTCCTCAGCTTTGGCGCGGTACAATGGCCCTGGTTGTTGAAGAGCCTTTATGGCGGACGCAAG